>CAZFLF010000962.1:0-3426 GCA_964519825.1 uncultured Pirellulaceae bacterium
GTGATCCCCGCGATCGAGGTCCGGCGCCAACTGATCGATAATCTCTTTCGACACGCACATAGTCTTAAAAGCGATGCCAAGGTAGTCGGGCTGAATGAACTGAAGCAGGCGGCGCAGGTGCTGGAAGATATTCTCGACGACTTGAGAGAGAGTCCCGAGCGCATCGGCCCAGAGACCGTAACTCGCGGACTGGCTCAGTTTGACAAGGTGCGTGCGGCCTTCGAGTCATGGCAAGGAGGCGATACGACGGGGGCGGAAACCATTGATTTAGGAATTTCTGTCGAAACCGCGAACGCCCAGCCACTTACCCCTCAGCGGTCGAAATCAACGGGCGCTGCTGTTGAGCCGAGTGTCGATCGCAAAAATATTATCGATGCTGACGATAGGGCAACGTCTACGTTGCCTTCGTCAGGCGCTGGTTCCAAAGTTCAAGTTCCTGAAGAGTCCTTCACGGTGCGCGTCCCCTCGGAACGTCTCGACCGGATGCTCAGCCTCGCAGGTGAGCTGCGGATCTGCCAACGATCCGGAGATCACATCGCTACCCAACTCGCTCAATTGCGGCAGCATGTGACCGCGCTGTTAACTAGTGTGGGTTTGCCAGGTCCCGGTGAGCAGCGCGAATCGACGCTCGACATCCGCCATTCCCTCGAAGCTGCATCGGATCAGGTTCGGCGCATTACGAGTGATCTGCGAACGAAGCGAATCCGCGAGGACTTGCTGGTCAAATCGTTAGAGGCCGATATCCGAGATGCTCGCCTGCTGCCTCTCGCAATGCTCACCGATTCCCTGCGCCGTGCCGTGCGGGACCTAGCCCAGTCACTTGGCAAGCCGATTCATTACGAGGCCGATGTTGGAAAGATTCTGTTGGACAAAGCCGTGATCGAATCGCTCAAGGATCCGCTGGTGCACTTGATACGCAACGCCGCCGACCACGGCATCGAGCCATCTGAGGAGCGCCGGGCGTCGGGAAAACCTGTGGAAGGCACCATTCGTATCGTCGCTTCACAACACGGCCCCTTGGTCCACATCACGGTTTCGGACGATGGGGGTGGTGTCAATTTCGCGCGCATTCGGGAACGAGTTCGCCAGACCACGGACTTGGAGGAAGCATCCGTGGAAAGCCTGTCTGAGTCGGAGTTGGCGAACTATCTGTTTAGGCCTGGATTCTCCACAGCGCCGACAGGAGAGATCTCTGGAAGAGGTGTCGGACTGGACGTTGTCCAAGACGCCGTTCGCCGGCTCCACGGTTCGGTAGAACTTCAAACCAGTTCCTTGAGCGGGACGACTTTCGCGCTCACGGTTCCCGTAACCGTTTCGGTGGTGCGCATACTGACTGTCGTGAGTTCCGGCGTGCACTATGGTATTCCAAGTAGCACGATCATTCGGACAGGACGTGCAAAACGCGAGGAGCTCCGCGAACTTGAGGGGGTTCTCGTCCTAACGGTCGACGGTCAGCCGGTTCGATGGGTCCATCTCGCTGAACTCGTGGGCGGGCTGGTGTCTCAGCAGACGCGGCTTGAAGAGGCTTGGTCCTACCTGCTCGTCGCCCGCGAAGACCAACCAATCGCCGTGGCAGTGGACGACTTGGAGGACGAGGCTGAAGTACTGCTCAAGCCACTTAGCTTCCCCCTTCACGACCGTTCGGACATCGTCGGCGCGACGCTGCTGCCGGATGGTTCCGTGCAGTTGGTGCTGGATATTGCGAATCCAACTTGGACCGATGTCGAGAGACAATCAGCTGCCGCGCGTGTTGTGCCGAAGCCAATGGGGCGAATCTTGGTTGTCGATGATTCGCCCACCACGCGCGCCGTGCTCCGCAATGTCTTTACGGCCGCCGGTTATTCCGTTTCTACCGCGACGGACGGCATTGACGCGATCGAGCGGCTGCGGTTGCGAACAGTCGACCTGGTTGTGAGCGACGTCGAGATGCCGCGCCTGAACGGTTTTGATCTCACGCGGCAGGTGAAATCCAAATTCGGATTGCCGGTCATCCTGGTGACCGGCCGCGAGAAAGAAGAACATCGCCGCGAAGGACTCGCGGCCGGTGCAGACGCCTACGTCGTCAAGTCGACCTTTCAGGATCAGGGATTGTTAGAAATCGTGCAACAATTCATCGGATTCTAACCATCTATCGAGTACCGACAAATAACAAATGACGAAACGGATCAAAGCCAGCACCGATGCCGCAGTTCCGACCAGCAAGCAAACTCTGTCTTCACGGATGATCCGAGTTCTTCTTGTCGAGGATTCCGTCACGCAGCGAGAGATTTTCCGTCGTCTGTTCACCGGTGATGACGAGTTGACGATTGTGGCCGAAGCCCGGAATGGCCAAGAGGCCATTGCACTGACTGAGGAGTATTCGCCCGATGTGGTCCTGATGGACATCCACATGCCGGACATGGACGGCATTTCGGCAACCAGGGAAATTATGAGCCGTTTCCCCGTGCCGATCGTTGTGGCTAGTGCAACCCTGAAGAAACGGGACGTGGACTTGGCAATGAAGGCTTATGAGGCCGGCGCTGTTTCGGTGATTGAAAAGCCTGAAGGAGCGGTTTTGCTGCACCTCCATAAAATCGGCCCCGAGCTGCGGCGAGAACTGATCGCTGCTGCGCAGGCCAAGGTTCGCATTCTCGCCCCGGCGAGAGACGCCGAAGGTTCGTCGACAAACCTCCATCGCAAAACGCGAATTCCGATTTCCAAGGTACAACGCGAAACCGTCTCCGTTGCTGCTGTAGGGATCTGTGTGTCCACAGGCGGACCTCCGGCGATCTTACAGATTCTGACAAATCTGCCCCCGCCGTTTGCCATTCCAGTCCTGCTGGTGCAGCACATTTCCAGAGGCTTCGAGGAAGGCTTTGCGAGCTGGCTTACGAGCACTACCGGTCATTCAGCGGCGATTGCGACGCATGGCCAGCCGCTGGCACCCGGCATTTGGCTTGCCCCGGCGGGACACCACTTGACGCTCGGCAGCCCAAATCGATTGGCCCTGCTTCCCGGAAATCGGTCCGATATCCACTGCCCATCGGGAAATCCCTTGTTTGAATCCATGGCTAGGCATCTGGGCCCGCGCGCCGCGGGAATGATATTGACCGGCATGGGAGACGACGGAGCATCCGGCCTACTATCGCTCAGGCAAGCAGGGGGCATTACGATCATCCAAGACGAAGCGTCATGCCTGATCTGGGGAATGCCGAAAGCGGCCAAACAACAGCAGGCCGCAATTTACGAGTTGAATCCAACTGAGATTGCCAATCTGTTGAAAGACTTCTAACCGGAAGTCTTTCCAATCGCTGGTTCAGCGACATTACCTGTCCTGGGACAAGGAGGCCTGTACAACGTGACCAACTCGCTGTGGCCGGTCTCCGCCGCGCTGTGGCCGGTCTCCTGACCGTGCCACCCGCTGCCTGTGGCACGGTCAGGAGACCG
>CAZFLF010000963.1:0-3425 GCA_964519825.1 uncultured Pirellulaceae bacterium
CACAAATAGTCGCCAACGCAGTTTACAGATCCCGACCGACAACACAGGATCGGAAACGCGGCTTAGCACCTGTCCAATAACTACACCGTGTTTTGTAGGATGGGCACTCTTGCCCGTCTCGCAGACAAAAGCGACGGGCAAGAGTGCCCATCCTACGACGTTGTTCTTGGACAGGTTCTTAGCCAGGCGGCCAATCGAACTTTCGGCCGCCTAGTAGATGAAAGTGCAAATGGTTCACGGTCTGACCGGCGTCCGGGCCACAATTGACGACCACGCGATAACCATTTCCGAGACCGAGTTGCTTCGCCAAGTCACGAATGACGGTGTACAGGTGACCGATGAGCGGTTTGTCGTCGTCAGCGATGTCGGCGATCGAGGGAATTTCCTGCTTGGGAATAACAAGCACATGCGTGGGAGCTTTAGGAGTCACGTCGGCGAACGCCAGGCACAGGTCATCTTCGTACAAAATTTTTGCCGGGATTTCGCGGTCGATGATGCGTTTGAAAATGGTCTTGTTCGACATGAGATTGCTCACATCCAATTCTCAGGGCGCACCGAATTGAAACATTCCACATCCGACGAGAACTGGTTTGATACAGATCGGATCGCCCACACTCGAAGAATCACGACCGGATTGTATATCGCTCACTGCCCAGGGTGAGACTTTTTTCCGCCATTCGCGTGCTTCGGCCACGTGGCAGTGTTGCTCCGCAACACGAAGGCCGAACGACAGGACGACTTGACGACGTTTCGTTCGAGTTCGCTGAGGAAATAGCCGTAGTCTCCCGAGGAATGAGTCCATGAATTGCCTGCTAGTGTCCCGCCTGCTCTGCCTGCTGGCCGTCGGGTCAGTCGGACTGACCTTGCATGCCGCGGAGACGTGGTACGAGACCCAAGAGGGGACGACTTATCGCGTTACGAGGCGTGTTGAGAAGCGCCCCGTGGCTGAAACGCACCTCGAGCAACAGACGCAAACGGTGTATGCCACGGAATACGTCACGGAGATGCGCGAATCCACTCGAACCACTTGGGTGCCGGTCACGCAATATGTCTACGAGCCTAGATGGCATCAGTGGTGGAATCCGTTCGCCGAGGCGTACGTCGCGTATCAAGCGCGGCCCGTGACGCGATGGGAACTCCGCACCCAAACCGTGCGCGAGCCGGTCACGATGAAACAACAGATTCCCCAAGAGAGAATTGTGCAGAAGCCGGTCCGCGCGTTGGGTTTTGTAGAACAGCCCGTCGAAGAACGCATCGTTGTCAGCTCACCTACGAGAGGGGTGCCAGCGACGCCGGAAGTTCGATATGCCCAGCGTCCGGCTCAGCCCGAACGCGCCGACTTTCCACGACTTGGCCAGCCGGCAACGAATATCGGAATGCCGTTGCGACGGTAAGAAATAGTCGTGTCGAACACTCGCGCGCTTCGGCCTTCGTGTTGCGTAGCAACACGGCCACGTGGCCGAACGACGATCGCCGTTCACTCGCCGCGAGGAAATTGACGGGGGTGATTACAAGCCTTCGCCCTGCGCAGCGACCGCGGAAAAATCGGCCGCCAAACGGCAAAACACTTCCCGCGTGACGTTCGCGGGAATGATGCGCCGTACTTGTCCGCTCGCTTTAGAATAACGGCATAGCGCTAATTCGCCGCGGCGGACGACCAGTTCGTAATAGCTGGTTCCGTCATCGTCTTTCTGTGGCGGAGTGGAGCGCATTTGGACCACACAACCATTCTCGTCCTTTTCCACAGGGCTGATCGACTCAAGCAGATAGCTCAAACGGAGCGCGAGTTTGGCGGCGACGCGATCGAGTTGTTCCAGTTTCGCGTTCGCGAGCTTTGGCGCATGGACCGTGAACTGTTCAAACGCGCACGCCAACTGATCGATTGCGACCAGCTCGCAGTGCAGCTTGCCGCCGTCGACGTCGACGATCAGCGTTTGCCGCGCGCTCCCGGCGCCGGCGAGTTGTCCCAATCGGCTAAGTTCATCATGGATGCGATTCTTCAGAGACATGACTACCCCTCCTTTACCTCGGTAATTTTTTCTCCTTTGGTGGATTTGTGTTCCTTACCATCATAGGAAAGTATGGTGACGTGATTATCCAAAACAGTTTCGATATGGACCGGCCGCTTCCACAAATTGAAAAGTGCGGCCAGTGTATCCGTCGCGAAATTTAACTTCAGCTCGACTCCGTTGAAGCGGTGTTCCAAAAATAACTCGCCGCGATTCTTGTAGTTTCCGTCACGGACGCTGATGATCGGTCTGCCGACATTGGTCAGATTGAAAAGCAGTTGCTGCTTGATTTTCTCGAACTCGAGGCTCTCGATTTCGTAGTTGCCAGACTGTTTGTTAAACCCGAACGAGAATAGGTGGTGCTCCCGGCAAAAGTCGAGCGTCAGGAACTCGTCGACAAACGTCAAATCGTTGTGGATTCGGCGTACCTCGAAGATTTTCTGGCGGCCAAGGCCAGCGCCGGTGTCCCAGTCTCTACGACGCTGCATATTGTCGCACTGTTCCCATTCCTCGCCGAATTGGCCTTTGTTCCAGCGCTCTTCGATGTGCCGGAAGAGTTCGAGGCCAAGCTTGTACGGATTCAACCGAGTTCGCGAGGTGGCCAGCGTGCCGCTGCAATGGTCGGCGTAGCAAATCAGATCCGCCGGCTCGATCCCATGCCTGGTCATGATTGTCGAATGCCAGT
Source organism: uncultured Pirellulaceae bacterium (assembly GCA_964519825.1). Lineage (GTDB taxonomy): Bacteria > Planctomycetota > Planctomycetia > Pirellulales > Pirellulaceae > CAZFLF01. The sequence goes on from CAZFLF010000963.1 coordinate 2,695, forward strand.
AGGTGGCCCAACCTTCGTTCATGATTTTGGTCTGACCCTGTGGGGCGAAGTAATACGCCTCGTCGCGGATGATGGTCAGAATATCCTGCTGCCACGGCTTCAGCGGCGCGTGTTCCAACACAAACTGCATCACGTCGCGTACCGATTCGACCGGAAATCTTTCCTGTTTGGCCTGCCGCGCCAGCCGCAGTCGCAGTTGTTCCTCCGCGAGGACCTCCGGCGGATTGACGAAGCTGTCCATGTAGTGCTTGGACGGAAACCGCGTCGGTGCCGGCGGCTCGACTTCCTCGTCGGTCATCTCGCGAAACTCGTATTTTTCTTTATCGTCACGCCGCTTGATGTGTGGCGAGTGAATGTCGATCAAGTCTTCAATGCTCAGGCAGGAATCGATGTAGTTTTCCACTTCTTCCACGCCAAACCGGTCCATGTACCGCCGGATACGGTTCCCATGGTTCGCCATTTCGTCGATCATCTTCCGGTTGGTCTTGGAGAACCAAGCGTTGTTCTTAAAGAAGTCGCAGTGTCCGTAGACGTGGGCCATTACCAACTTGTGGTCCGTGATCCCATTACTAGCGAGGAGGTAGGCGTAGCACGGGTCGTTATTGATGACCAACTCATAGATCTTCTGCAGTCCGTACGTATAGCCCTTTTGCAGCTGTTCGTACTCCATGCCAAACCGCCAATGCGGATACCGGGTCGGGAACCCGCCGTAGGCCGCGACCGCACTGAGC
>CAZFLF010000964.1:0-3425 GCA_964519825.1 uncultured Pirellulaceae bacterium
ATCCCGCTGTGGGATGGTCGGCTAAAGCTCGCCGGCGCCAGAACAAGTACACGACGAGCACGACCAGTTGGTCGACGGAGAGCAGAAGAGATGCCAAAGGCTTCTGGTGATTCCACCACTACGCAGCAATACGAACTACGCGAGCTCGAGGGCCAAATGGCGGAACAAGTCCGAGCCTGGACTGCGCGACTCTTAGGAGAGATCGAGGCGCCCGGATCGCTCGAGGACACCGCTGAAAGCGCAAGCCGGATCGGTCAGGTGCTCGCTAGCCTTAACCACGCATATGCGGCAATCCGTGCGACACAACGCCTCCACGAGTAACTGATTCCAGACGCTGGCGGCCCCCGCATCAGTCCGGCTCAGTGCAGCACATTGAGGTTCGCGAGATGTTGGCCTTGCGGTGTTCCTCGCTCGTGGCGTGATGCATGAATCATCGAGAACCAAGGATGAGTATCGCGTCGCACTCACTCCGGAGCGAGTCGCGAACATCGTGGGAGCTGGGCACCGTGTCGTCATCGAACGCTCGGCAGGTGTAGGTTCCCACTACGGCGATCATGAGTACGCCGCCGCCGGCACGATACTCGTCAACCGACCGGACGAGGTGTGCGCAATTGCCGACCTCGTGTGCAAGGTAAAGGGACGGCAGCCGCCTGAGTTCTAACTACTGCGCGAAGGCCAGCTTCTCTCTTTTACGTATTTGCACCTTGCCGCAGAGCCGGAAGTCACCGATGCACTCCTCTCATCGAAGTGCATCGCCATCGGCCAAGAGAGGGTGCGTCGCGACGACGGTTCACTTCCGCTGCTCGCACCCATGTCCGGCGCAGGTCGCAGGGCCCATGTTCCGTGAGACCTTTGACCCTGAATCCATGCAACATGAAACCTCCAGAATGGCCGAGGCATGGTGAGCACACTCGCGTGGATCGTCATCGGAGGCCTGGCTATGGCCGCCATCGCGCTAAGCGGCGCGATCACGTTGGTGCTGCCCGCGCACTGGCTCGACCGACTGATCAACCCGCTCGTCGCTGTCGCTGCCGGTTCGCTCTTCGGGGGCGCCCTCTTCCACATGCTCCCCGAGGCGGTCGACCACCTCGGCAACGACTTACCTGTGTACGGCGCGCTCGCCGCCGGATTCGTCACCTTCTTCCTGCTCGAGCAATTCCTGCACTGGCATCACTCGCATCGCGAGGTCGTGGCCCACGAGCCGCTCGGGTACCTCATCCTGATGGCCGACGGTCTGCACAACCTGCTCGGCGGGATCGCGGTCGCCGGCACGTTCCTGATCGACGCACGGGTCGGCGTAATCACCTGTTTGTAGCAGCCGCGCATGAGGTGCCCCAGGAACTCGGGGACTTCGGCATCCTCGTCAGTCGCGGCTGGGACAAGCGGCAGGCGCTCATCTACAACCTGCTCTCCGGACTGACGTTCCTCGTCGGCGCGTTGCTCACATACGCGGCGTCGGGGGCGCTCAGCGTCGACCTGCTCGTGCCCTTCGCGGCAGGGAACTTCGTCTACATTGCGAGCAGCGACCTGTTACCCGAATTGCGTCTGCCGTTTGCCCTGCGCGAGAAGCTCTTCCTCACGGGACTGTTCGCGCTCTCTCTGCTTGGGCTGTACGCGCTCGCCTCGGCGGGGGCCTAGCACTAGTCTTTACCCGCTCGGTAAGGACGACCTCTCGCCCGCCATCGACGAGGTGCTCGGGGTGTTCGAGGCGCATCGCCTGAGACCGGATACCGGCGCCATGAGCACCGTGCTCTCCGGCGACGACGACGTGCTGTTCGCCGCGCTGCACGAAGCGGCGTCCGCGGCGGCGCGCTTCGGCAAGATGGTGATGGTGATCACCGTGTCCAACGCCTGCACCGTCTCGGATGCTCCGCCGGCGGCTGAACGGCGAGCCGCGGAGGCACCGTGATGAGGCCCATATCAACGTGATCGGACGCGATCGCCTTTGCCGCGACAGAGCTGTGCACGTTCTGGACGAGCGGCTGACCGTCGGGCTGGCGCCGTGGATGGCGGTCGCCCTGTACACCGATCGAACCCCGACCGCGAACGCAGCGATATCCCCTTAACCGCATGGAACGGGGACTTTGGTCCCGTAGGCGGCGGTGCGTTTGTCAGGTGCAAGCTACTGCCCCTCTTGCGCATGCTCGCGAGGTGAACTCTTGGAGCTGCAACCGACTTGCGTGAGCGGAGGCGAAGGATGGAAGTCAGAGACGCGATGACGAAGGACGTTTGCGCTGTCCAGGCGACGGATCCCGTGTGGCGTGCCGCGGAGCTCATGCGCCAGCGAAATATCGGTTCCGTCCTTGTCTATGAAGGTTCCGATTTGTGCGGAATTGTTACCGATCGAGACCTCGCGATCCGATCCCTCGCGTCCCGGTACCTTCCAGACGGGCCCGTCCGTGAATTCATGACCCACAGCCCGATTTGTATTGATCAGTCCGCTGACCTCGATGATGCCCTGAGGCTCATGGTTGAGCGGAAGGTCGGGCGGCTACCCGTCGTAGATCGGGGCCACAACGTCGTCGGTGTTATCTCGTTTGGTGACCTTGCTGAACTCCCCGAACTCATGGGGCACGGTCTCGCACGGTCCGGGTAGGTACCAGGCGACGGAAAGTCTGCCAAGGGTTCACCGGAAGGACTGTATTTGCCGATGATGAATGAGGATCAGCAGGACTCGGAGGAGTTCGTTGCCTACCCCGCGGGCTACATCTTCGGCATTATCGACGACCGTGACGACGCCGAGCGACTAATGACCGAGCTCACCGCTGCTGGGGTCGAGCGGTCGGCGGTACTGCGCTTCACTGGCGGCGAGGGCGCGCGTCGAATCGATGCCTCCGGTACTGAGCACGGCATCCTCGCACGCGTTATTCGGTTTCTTGAATACGCGGATGATTCGCGGATCCAGGCGGAGGAGTACGCCCGCCAGGCGCGCTCGGGACACTGCGTCATCGGCGTGCACGCCCCGACACACGACGAGCGGGAGCGAGCTCGCGGATTGCTCAAATCCCGCGGTGGGCACTTCATCAACTATTACAGCTCGGGCGGTTTCACTGAGGTGCTCGATCCCTGATTCCAGTGGGCGAGTCTAAGAAGGCGGCTCGCTAGCGGCCTCAGGGACTTCGATCGCTGCGCTGCTCCGTGCAGGTGAGGCTTCGTGCCCGCACCGCATGTTCCGTTGGCCGCAGACTCCGACCAATAGTTCACTGGCAGATCCACGGGTCCTAAAATGCCACTCGACGAGTGAAAAAGCCCCACCGCCGTCGTGACCTTCTAAGCGTTGCGGAACGGCTTAGGCCACCCGGTGCTTCGCATTTGCTGGGAAGCCAAAGGTCACTCCGAATACGTGACCAATGGAAGTAGGTAAAGAGCTAACGCCGATCGAGTATCACCCGATCGAGTTGGTGAGCGCCAAGAGCGCCGCTGGG
>CAZFLF010000965.1:0-3423 GCA_964519825.1 uncultured Pirellulaceae bacterium
TGGACGCCTGTTTCAACTAAAGCGGCGTCAAGCCACCGCACTCCAAAGATAAGCCTCCGGCTTGCGGTTAAACGACGGATACTTTGTTTGATTGCTTTCCGTCTTCCATCTCTTACCCCCAGTCTATAACCCGCCACCTCTTGGCCTTTCAATTCCGATTCCCGTCTCGATCGTGCCCTGTCGATGCGGTAGCATGTTCGCCATTAGTCTTCATCCCGCGACAGGAGTCTAACCGTCATGACGACCGTCAAGCCGAGCGACAAGCTTTCGTTTCGTGACTTGTTGTCCCAACTCACCTTCGAGCAATCCTGCAAATTGATTGGTGAGGAAGGGCGGAAGTTGATTCTTCGAGCTGCACACCGCGAAATCGATATCCGCGAACAAGTCCGTATGGAACTCGATCAAATGCGGGTGACGTTCCTCGCTCCGAGAGGCGGCGTCGAAGCAACCACGACCCTGACCCGGCGGAACGACGCCAAGAATCGCCTCCACTGGTCATGCGAAAGTTGCGACGGAGCGTGCGAACATGTCGGCGCGATGTTTTCGCTCGTGCTGGAGAACAAGACGCAGTTGGGGCTGGCCGCGCCGCCGGACGAGCGTGAACCGGTCGCCGAATTGTCGGCGGTAGAAGTGATTCGGCAGGCGCTGCACGAACGCCGCGAACGAGCCAAAGCCGAACGCATGAAGATCAAGTCGACCAATCCGGAAGCCCCTTGGGTGGATTACACCGTCACGAGTCTGCAAAGCGGCAAGACCTACCGTGTGGCGCTGCGCGGGTTTGAGCCTGGCGAATCGTATTGCTCGTGCCCCGACTTTCGCACGAACACGTTAGGAACTTGTAAACATCTCATGAAAGTCGCCGCGGGGGTCAAAAAACGTTTCGCGGCGCAGGAGCTCAAGCGGCCGTATCGACTCAAGCAGATCGAGGTGCATCTGAGGTACGACGGCGATATCACGCTCCGCGTTTCGTGTCCCGCGCGGCTGACGCCGGAGGCGGCGGAAACGGTTCAACCGCTGACGACGGGGCCAATCACCAACATCCCGGACTTTTTGCGCCGGCTGCGCAAGCTCGACGCGATTGAGCAGAGCTATCACATCTACCCCGATGCGGAAGAGTTCATCCAGCAGCGGCTGTACGAAACACGCGTCCGCGACAAGGTCGCCGAAATTCGCCGCGATCCGGCCAATCATCCATTGCGCACGACGCTACTCAAAACTCCGCTGCTGCCGTACCAATTGGACGGCATCGCGTTCGTTGCCGGCGTGGGGCGTGCCGTGTTAGCGGATGACATGGGGCTGGGAAAAACCATTCAGGGGGTCGGGGTCGCTGAATTCCTCGCCCGCGAATCCAATATCGGCAAAGTGCTGATTGTGTGTCCCGCCTCCCTCAAATCGCAGTGGCGGAACGAAATCCTGCGGTTCTGCGACCGTGACGTGCAACTCATCGCCGGACGCACCGCCGAACGGACCGGGCAATATAACAACTCGTGCTTCTATACCATCTGCAACTACGAACAAGTTCTGAAGGATATTCTTTCGATCGAACAGACCCCGTGGGATTTGATCGTGCTGGACGAAGCGCAGCGGATCAAAAACTGGGAAACGAAAACCAGCCGCGTGATCAAAGGGTTGAAATCGCGGTTCGCGCTGTGCTTGACCGGCACGCCGCTCGAAAATCGGCTCGACGATCTGTACTCGGTCGTGCAGTTCGTCGACGATCGCCGCTTGGGACCGGGCTTCCGCTTCTTCCAGCATCATCGCATGGTGGACGATAAGGGCAAAGTGCTCGGTTATCGCAACCTGGACGCGCTGCGCGAACAACTCCAGCCAGTTCTCTTGCGGCGCACCTGCGACAGTGTGCAGCTACAACTGCCGGAGCGAACGACGGAGGTCGTGCGCATTCCGCCGACTGACGAACAGAAAACGATTCACGACTCGCACATGCAAATCGTCGCGACGATCGTGGGCAAGAAGTTTCTGACGGAGATGGACCTCGTGCGGTTGCGGATCGCGCTGCTGATGTGCCGCATGTCCGCCAACGGCACGTTCCTCGTGAATAAAGAACAGCCGAACTGGTCCACCAAAATCGACCGGCTCGGCGAACTGTTTGACGACATCGCCGGCGAACCGACCCGCAAGGTCTTACTGTTCTCCGAGTGGACGACGATGCTGGATCTCATCGAACCGCTGGTGAAAAAGCGGAAGATGAAATTCGTTCGATTGGATGGTTCGGTGCCACAGAAGAAACGGCAAGAGCTGGTTCACGAGTTCCAAACCGATCCCGAGTGCCGCTTCTTTCTGACCACCAACGCCGGCAGCACCGGATTGAATTTGCAGGCTGCCAATACCGTGATCAACGTCGATTTGCCCTGGAACCCGGCCGTGCTGGAACAACGCATCGCCCGCGCACATCGTATGGGACAAAAGCGGCCGGTGCAGGTTTTTATCCTAGTGACCGAAGGGACCCTCGAAGAGAGTTTGCTCAATACGCTGGCGGCGAAAAAGGATCTGGCGCTCGCCGCACTCGATCCGACGTCCGAGGTGTCGACCGTCGACCTGGTGAGCGGCGCAGAAGAGTTGAAGTCACGCTTGGAAGTGTTGCTCGGCGCGAAACCCGAAGCAAACCTCGACAAGACCGAGGAGCAGAAACAGACCGTCGCCGCACGTGACCAACAACGGCGCGAGCGCGTCGCGGCCGCCGGCGGACAGATGCTGGGTGCGGTGTTTCAATTCTTGGGTGAACTAGTCGAGTCAAGTGAAACCGCGACTGCGCCAGACGAAGCGCTGGTCAGCTCCGTCCGAAACCGCCTGACCGATTGCGTGGAGGAAGACGCTGATGGAAAGCAGCGGCTCACGATCAGCTTGCCCAACCGACAAGCCCTCAACAATCTGGCTCAGACGTTAGCTCGGTTGCTTGCGACCAATGAGACGCCTGCGTCGTCGACCGGAGACCAGCTTTCGAAGTAATTCGTTAACCAATTTCTGGCAGTCCATACGGCTCACGATATTTTTTGCCCAGTAACTGATTGGCTTCGTCGCATCCGATGAACTGTTCCGTCTGCGGATCGAAGTCGAGCCGACCCCTCGTTCGGAAAGCGATCTCGCCCAGATGCACCAGCGCGCAACTGCGGTGGGCAATCTCAGCCGCAGCGCGGGTCGCGGTTCGGCGAGTGCGTACCGCGTCGAGAAAGTCGGCCATGTGTTCGGCGTAGCCTTTCTCCCCCCGAATTTCTTTTCCCTCAGTGGGGCCGGGCGTGTTTTTTGGACCCAGGAATACGCTGAAAGCGCCACGGCGTGAGAAGATCATGTATCCCTGCGTGCCGTAAAACACGTTGCCGTTGTCGAACCCGTGCAAGCCATAGCCGGTGAAGGGATAGTTTTCGTAAATCAGTAGCTTGCCATCGGGATACTCATAAGACACGT
>CAZFLF010000966.1:0-3414 GCA_964519825.1 uncultured Pirellulaceae bacterium
CTCGAATCGACCGTTCGATGTGGCACAAGGATCGCAACTTCGGCTAAGCGAACTGGCGGTGCTGAATGGCCGCAGTGAGGAATTTGGCGGTGCCGTTCTCAATTTGGGCACATTCGAGGCGAGCGACGTCCTTTTTCTTGGGAACAAAGCCGATGGTGGTGGAGCGATCGCAAATATCGGCATCATGCGCCTCGAGCAAACGATTCTTATGGGCAACGAGGCGACTTTTTACGGGGGCGCCGTTCTCAATGGATTGAGCTACTTGGATCCCGGTCATAGTTGGTATGGTCTGCCAAATGAACAGAACCCAAACACGCAAGCCACGATCATTGAGTCGGCGTTTCTCGACAATGTCGTGGGACAAAATGGACAACATCCTGGCATGCAGCCCGGCATGTATATCGGGGGCGGCTGGGGTGGTGGGCTGCACAATTGGCAACAAGCGGAATTGCAAGACGTATTGTTCACCGGCAATCAGTCCAACGGTAGCGGCGGTGCAATTACCAATCTCGGTGACTTGACACTTCACGGCGGCAATATCTCCTCGAATATGGCGCGTATGGGAGGAGGTATCTGGAGTTTGGAAATCTCTGGAGTGAACCCGGAGACCAACGTGATTGACTCATGGGTCGTCGAGAATCGAGCGACCATTATCGGACCGGCTTCGTTTGTCAGTACTCCTCAGGGATTAATTGAACGGGAAGTTGAGCTCGTCTTCACGGAAAAGTGGCAGGACGGTGCCAACATTTTTTCATCCGAAGCGGTTTTGCCAGGACTGCAGTCATTTGCATTGAACGAAGACAGCCAAGAAAACTTGCTCGCTGTCGAAATGCCCGAGGGACTGACCATTGCGGCGATTTTGCCGGGTCATGCGGGCAGCCGAATTCAAATCGGCGAAGGCAATAGCACGATTATTTACACCCCAGCGTCGAATTCAGATCTGAATGATCTGCTCGCCGTAACGTTAAGCGACCAGTCCATCATTTGGTTACGCATTGACGTCATACAAACAAACGATCCTGCCGTCGCTATGGACGATATCTTCACGGCTGCCACTTGGAAGCCGTTGTACGACGGGTGGGGCCACCTGCCGGTGAATCGCCCCACGGCATTCATGATGAACGTGATGGCGAACGATATCCGAGGAGGTGACATGTACGAGGTTGCGAACATCGTGTCATTCACTCAGCCTTCCGCCGGGGGTCAACTCAGATTTCGCGATCGTGAAACTCCGGAACAAGACGATCGCTGGTACTATAGCACGCCCAACTTTCTGTATTCACCGCCGCCGGATTTTACTGGGACCGACACCTTTACCTACGTGATCGACGACGGCACCGGAAATCTATCCGAAGCTACCGTCAAAATTATTGTCTCCAAAGCTGGATCGCTCATGAACTTTACCCTGGTCATACGCGATCGCGATGGAAAACCTGTTCGCCAGATCCGTGAAGGTGACCAAGTGACGGCGGAGGTTTGGGTTGAGATCTCCGCAGATGATACTAGTTACAGTCTTGGTTCCGCAGATGCGGTCGTCTTCTTTCCGCGCGACCTGTTTGAGCCGACGGGTAAGGTCGAGATTGGCGACGACTTTCCGATGTTTCGCTCTGGAGACGTCGTGCCATTTACCCTGTGGGACGAAGGAAACTTTGTCTTTACGGCTCATGGCGGAGGATCCCCCGAGACTATCTATGAAGGACTTCTAGCGCGCGTCAATTTAACGGCAAAAGGTACGGGTATTGCGAAATTCGAATTTCACCCGGAATTGGGGATTGGAAATCATGTGCGAGGGTTCCACCAGCGAGTGCCCGACGACTCGATCACTTACGAAGGAATTGAGTTGGTTATCAGTCGCTCGTTGCATAACGCGACGAAACCATTTGACGTCAACGACGACGGGGTGTCTTCGCCCATGGACGCATTGCAGATTATCAATGCTCTGAATGCCACGCCGGACACAACAAACTCGGCGGAGGCCGAAGCAGCGGGTGCCGGGTATTTGGACGTCAACAACGATGGGCAGATAACGCCGATGGACGCACTGAATGTGATTAATCACCTAAACGACAGGGACGCAGGCGGCGAGGGCGAATCAGCCAATTTAGTCTCCGCGTGGGCAATCACGACGGTAATGGACAATAGTTCCAGCGGCGGCTCGACAGACCAAACGCAAGCGAACGACTCCAGCAGTAACAATCTCGACGTGAGTATTTCGCAAGAGTTGTTTCCCTCCAACGGCATTTATCTCGTGACGGATAGAAGCTCAGAAGAGGAAGATTCCCGTGCTTCGGCCATCATGATCGGCCATCAGGAGCTAAGCGATTACATCAACGATGATCTACTCACGACCCTTGCGCTTTCGCGCCGTCCCGAGTGAGGGATAGTCTCGACTGCAAAATAAAAGATGGCAGGCGAGTCTTTCCTGCCGGGCCGGTAAATCTTCCCTCTGCGAATCGTCCCTGGGTACGGCGCCTGTGCCGCTTCCGAACCCACCCAACTTTGATGATATCGAACGCCACTTTAGTCAAGCTTCACTTCGGGAGTACTTCGTGGCCCTGAGTCTAGAACAGTCAGGTTTTGCGCAAACTGCCGGGCGCAGTTGTTTACGGTTGCGCGCCGTTCCTCGCCCGGGCGCACAACTTTGGCCGCACTGGCTGCCCTGTGGGGCCGATGAATACGAGTTTCATGCTGACCCGGAACGCGGCAGCCTTCTTTATGTGGCCGGTTTGTACAGCGGCGAGGTATTCGAGGTCAGCGAAGTACTGCAGGTGGCCTTCGATGAATCACTGGGTGATAGCCTTTTCACCTACACATTGCGGCCGGGCGAACAGGTACGCCCCGCGGACCCAATCGTTGAGCGAATGACTCTTCAGGCTGCGGTCGCGCGGATGCCCTTCACTGTGCTGGTACCAGTACGATTACCGGACTCGGAACATGGCGACTTCGAGGTGATGTATCACCCGCCACGTCTGCGGTCCCCGCGTGCTTACCTGACCTTGATGTACCGGGGCGGTCAATCTTTATGGATGAATGAATGTGATTCCCACGATCCGGAATTGGCGGAGAGGGTTTTGTACTTCGAGCCCCACCCCGCATCGTCCGATCAAGTTGCCGCAGTCATTCGCGAGCTGCTCAGCTGCACGCCGGAAGACTTGGCGGGCAATTGAATCCGCACTGGTGCGTTCCCCGCAAAGTCCAGCGCACGAACTATCCGTCTGAGTACAGCCGCAGAGATCGCAATGCGTTAGCTTGCTTACTTGCAGGCCGACAAAGTACCGGTTTTGCTTGTTGACGCTTTATTGGTTAATGCCCCATCGGCTATTGACCACGATCTTGACCAAGAAAGGCAAGCAATGGACATCTACCTGCAGTATCTCCGGATCAAACGCCTTTTACCTTTCTCCACCAAATGGA
>CAZFLF010000967.1:0-3411 GCA_964519825.1 uncultured Pirellulaceae bacterium
GAATGCGCTGGACGACGACGTCCTGACGCCGCTGCTGCACCTCTCCAAGACGCGCTCGAAGGCCGATCCGATCCCGGTGATGGAATTGCTGGCCGCAAGCGGCGCCAACGTCGATGCCCGCAACGAAACGCAGACCACGCTGCTGATGTACTTCGCGCGGCAGGGTAAAGCCGAACCCGTGCGCTGGCTGCTGGCCCACGGCGCCGACCGCAACGCTCGCAACAAGAGCGGAAAGACGGCGGCGGAGATCGGACGCGCGCATGCGGGGATCGTGAGGATGCTCGCGAAATAAGTTGCTTTCGATAAGGCGGGCAGCGACCCTCGTTCACAGCTTTTGGCTACGCCGGAGCGATGTAGCGAGAAATGGGGCACCGGCCCGTAAGAGCTTACCGTAGTTGTGGTCGACATTCGGGACAACGTTGAGCAAAACAGTTCCCTTCTTACCTTTGCTGGACGCCAGCTTGTTCATTGCGGTGACCCAAGCCGTTGCCTGCGTGACGTGGTTCTTGCCGGTGCCCTTGCCCGCTTCCTTTAGCTCCTCGGTGTCGAGGGCGCCAACAATCACCATGATCGGCAACTGGCTCGCCTGCAACCAGCCATCCGGATCGGGTTTGACATCGATACGAATCCGCTCACCTGTGTCGCCCCATTTGAAGTCACCCTTGCGCGGCTGCATCCCATTCGGCCATCTCTCGTTTGGATCCGGAAACGCGAACCACGCTGGCGAGCTGATCAGGGCGGCGATTACCCGCTGCGGATGCCGGACGACGTAACGATTCGCAAGCTGGCCGCCGGCCGAATGCCCAAAGAGAAGAAACCTCCCGTCGTATTTCGGATTGGCTTTGCGGTAGACCTCGATGATTTCGTGCAAGAACTCATCCGCACCGATTTCCCGACCGGTGAGCGTGCGATAGCCGCCCAGAGCCCCGGCTTGCGTGACTGCAAAGTTGCGATTGTCAAACACGGGAGCGACCAGAATGACACGCTCCTTCTCCGAAAATGCAAACCAATCGTCTATGCAATTGGACGCTGCTAGCTCGGCCGTGCCATCGGAGAAGATTCCATGGCAAATGACGAGCACTGTGGAATCGGGCTTGACGCTTCGTGGGACGTACTGGACATACGCTCCATGCTCGACTTGCTTATGTACTGCTCGACCGCTCTCTTGCAGCAAGGTCTCCTGAGAGAATACGGTAGAGGTCATGATTGCCAGAATGGCGAGGCACCAACTCGTTCGCATGGCAGATTCCCTCTCACCTACTATACGGCGAGACATCACATCGATACGCAAATTGTACTTGCGACACTGGCCTACGGCTGCAACCTCGTGCAACAGCCGATGAATGCGGATCGAGGCCACGCTGCGTTCGGACAGAGGAAGCCAGACAGTCTGAATTAGGAGTAGGAAGTCATTAGGAAGTCAGACAGTCTGAATTGGGACGGGGGCAACCGAGGCATACTTTCGCCATTTGCTCCAAACTACGGCGCGCTGTATAGCTATGATTTCAACCGGTAGCCATTCAGCTTTAAAAACGTTGCCGGCAATAACTACCAGTTGCCTCCCCAAAAGATAGCAGACGACAGTTGGTTGGTGTGTCGCCTGTAAACTCGCCCGTCGCCGAGGGTGACTTGATGTTTGGGTTGCATGGGAGCAATTCTCTATGTCATGGTATGCTGGCTGAAGAAAGGAACTTGACATGTTGGCTTATAAATCGGCGTACAAGTGGGAAGGCGGCGTGTGCTTGGGCGAGGTGCTGGACTTTCCGGGAACGGTCTCGTTCGGGAACACGTTGGACGAGGCGCGGGCCAATCTGGCAGGTGCCCTGCGCGACATGGCGGAAACGAACCTGTTGCGCGGAGAAGCGTTGCCCATCCCGGACCCAACGCGGATCGACCCGGAGGCGGACTTGGAAGAGCCTATCTACCTGGTGTTGCAAACCGGGCAGCAACTCTCCCTGCACGTCGCGGCGCCTACGCCGTGAAGCGACGTGACTTGATCCGTCATTTGGAATCGCGCGGCTGCGTCCTCGTGCGGGAAGGGCACAGCCACACGATCTTCGGGAATCCGACCAGCGGTCACCGCGCGCCGGTGCCGCGGCATCGCGAAATCCCGGCACCTCTGGTCCGTGCGATCTGCCGACAGTTGGGGATTCCCGCGCCGTGAGTATGCGACATCGGCATTGATCCGCGCAGTCACCGAAGCAAAGCCTCGCGAAGATGGGAGCCATTCGATCGGTCACGTGCCGCGAGATTCTCGACGAGTTTGCCGAGACTTCGCTCAGACCGATTCTGCGGTGGGTCGATTTACGAATTCCCAACGCACTCCCTCACCGCTGCCATCGCCTAGAAAATGGACCAGCGGCCGCTTCTGATTGCGGTTCAGTGAGTTGATCGTATCGTGCAGCCGGCGCTTCGGGAGTTGATCGGGGCGCGGGGACAATGGGTCGTCGATTCGCGAAGGCCAGCGCTCCTCTTCGAATACTCTGAGTATTGTCTCTTGATTTGCAGCCGGTACCTTAAACTGCTTGACGATAAGCTTGCCGACCCTTAGTTCTTGTCGGTCGCGATCCCAAGTGGGGCGCTCTGGAAACAACTGTGTCTGTGTTGCTGAATCAAACACAGGGGACGACAACGGTTGATCCGGCAGGCTGGTGGAATGCCTGTCGAGGAGGCCACATTTGAGCTCTCTTGCCAGAGCAATTCCCGCTTCGGTTAGCACAAAACAGGTCTGCCGGGCGAGCTGTAATGAGGCCAGCGGCCGAAATGACCGCTGGTTTTCATCGGCTCGCGTCACCTCCAACGCAAATTTCACAAGTCCTCTACCGACGAGCCACCGGTAGTCGTTTGTGATTAATCCCGATTGCTGCAGGCTGGGCAGGTCGATGGCAAATTCCCAGAGGTTACTGTCCAGGTCGAGGGCATAGTCGTGGTTCTCGAGCAGCAGCAACAACGCTGAGCGAAGGCGCGCCGGCATCGACAGAGCGATTCCTGCCGGTGCCGAAGAAGATGCTATTACTTGCGTTACACGAGAGTGCTGCATACCGCCGCCGCCGACCTGCGGGTAAAGGGTCATTGGTGCGTTCCTCCGTAGATGCGACCTTCTGAAGATCCATAATCACAACAGATGCAACTCATGAATTTTGGACCCGCGATATTCAAGGCGAACAGGTTCGGTGCACGCTGTTCTCAGGAATTCCAACGTTCGCCCCACAGAATGCGGAGGGTCCAAAAAAGAATACGCGCGATCGGCCTTGCGCATGCAAGTTACATACCGTACGGCGAATTGTGATTGCGTCCAAGTGGGCTGAAGCGTCGTGAACGAACTTTTTCAGTCCATCAACGATTTCACGCCAGGGGATTGAAACTCTCACGCAGAACGGGAACGTCGTGTCGGGACGGAACGCGACCGAT
>CAZFLF010000968.1:0-3405 GCA_964519825.1 uncultured Pirellulaceae bacterium
GGGCGGCGGCCCCGCCCTACACCGTAAGGCCAGGTCGCGACTATACTTGTTCAATTGGTTTGGACGCGACCGGCGTCATATTCACTACAAACCGCAAATGGAGGATTTGATCTGTGTACGAGAATCTGGCAGTGGTCGGCGCTACTGGCGCCGTCGGACGAATCGTGATGCAACTGCTTGCCGAGCGGGACTTCCCGTTGAAGAGCATCAAGTTCCTGGCGTCGACTCGGTCGGCTGGGACGACGATCACGTTCAAAGGCCAGAAACACACAGTTGAGAAGCTGAGTCCGGAGGCCTTTTCCGGAGTCGATCTGGTGATTGCCAGTACTCCGGATGACGTGGCCGCCGAGTTCGCTCCGTGGGCGGTTGAGAAGGGGGCTGTCGTAGTGGATGAAAGTGGGTATTGGCGGATGATGCCCAATGTCCCGCTGGTCATTCCCGAAGTGAATCCCGAGGCGATCGACAGTCACGAGGGGATCATCGCCAGTCCGAACTGCTCGACGACGCAGCTGGTCGTGGCGCTGAAGCCGCTACACGACGCCGCTCGCGTCCGGCGCGTCATTGTTAGCACATACCAGGCCACCAGCGGCGTGGGAGTGTCGGGACAGGCCGAACTGGATCATGGAAGCCGCGCCGCGCTCGCGGGCCAGGACTTCAAGTACACAGCATTCAAGCATCCCATCGCCTTCAACCTGATCCCGCAGATTGGCTCGCCGAAGTACCAGGGTTACACGTCAGAAGAAATGAAGATGGTGCACGAGACGCGCAAGATTCTTGGGGATAATTCCTTGAAAATTTGCCCGACCTGCGTGCGCGTACCCGTCACGAATTGCCATAGCGAGGCGATCTCCGTGGAAACGGAACGGAAACTCACTGTCGACGAAGCCCGCGATCTGTTCGCCAATTTTCCCGGGATCACCCTGATCGACGACTTGGAGGCTGGAAAGTATCCGATGCCGCGACAGTGCGACGGAAAAGACGATGTCTTTATTGGACGTGTCCGCGAAGACCTGTCTTGCGACAACGGCCTAGCATTTTGGTGTGTCAGCGACAATCTGCGCAAGGGCGCAGCGACGAACGCGGTTCAAATCGCCGAATTGCTCGTTGGCAGTCGGGCTGCGGTTTAGGAACGTTCTTCGATGGAAATCCGACGCGACGCGGACTGGTTGGTCCGCGCCGCGTTTTTTGTGCCTCCCAGGCGCGGGGCAGGGGAGGGGAGGGCGGGTGCGGAGCCCCGCTGTTCCACGGTTTGCGTCCCGTTTTTGGCTACGTCTTGTTTTGAAACTAGTACGATGGCCTTCCAGGCCGTCGCTGATGCCGCGAATCGTCCCAGGACGGCCTTGGAAGGCCATCGTACATAGGCCGCCGGTGCATTTTTAAGAACAGAGCCTAGTCTGCGATGCGATTCGTTCGGTTCACGCTGGCTTACGATGGCGCCGAGTTTTTCGGCTGGCAATGGCAGACCGGAATGCGCACCGTTCAACAGGTATTGGAACAGGCAATTCAACAAGTTACTGGAGAAACACTACGAGTGGTGGCCGCGGGCAGGACCGACGCGGGGGTTCACGCGCTCGGCCAAGTGGTGAGCTTCGCCACCGAATCCACACTTACGAACGAAGTGATGCTGCGTGCGATCAACGCTAATCTTCCGCGGGATGTCTGCCTGCTGGAGGTCCTGTCCGCCCCCGAAGGCTTCCACGCCATCGACGACGCGAACGGGAAGCGTTATCGATACCTCATCCAGGACGGCCTGACGCGCGAAGTCTTTGCGCGTCGATATGCATGGCGGGTGTGGCAAACCCTGGATGCCGCTGCGATGCACTCTGCCGCGCAAGGATTGCTCGGCCGACACGATTTCGGTGCGTTTCAAAACGTAGGCTCGCCGCGCGTCAGCACCATTCGTACTGTGCGCGACATCACAGTGGACCGAAGTCGCCTGTTGGACGGCGAGCGGATCGTTATCGAAGTCGAAGCTGATGGCTTCCTGTACAACATGGTGAGGAACATCGTTGGTTCGTTGGTCGAAGTCGGCAAGGGAAAGCGTCCAGTCGCTTGGCCGGCCGAAGTCCTGGCGGGACGCGACCGCACGCTTGCCGGCATGTGTGCACCGGCACATGGCTTGTACTTGCTCAAAGTGTATTACCCGTTCTGATCGGCTCTATGCGAATCGCGCACATCATCACACGCATGATTGTCGGCGGCGCCCAGGAGAACACCTTGTTCAACTGCCAGGACCTGGTGCGGCTGTTTGGCGACGACGTGCTATTGGTGACTGGGTTGGCGATTGGACCGGAGGGGGATTTGTTGGGGCAGGGCAGGGGAGACGAGGTGAAGCAACGGATCGTGCCGGAATTGCGCCGCGCGATCCACCCGTGGTCCGACTACCAGGCGTATCAAATACTGCGGACCGTGCTGCGTGAGTTCCAACCCGACGTCGTGCATACGCACAGTGCGAAGGGGGGAGTCTTGGGACGGCTCGCCGCTTGGGATCTTGGCGTTCCGGCGGTCATCCATACGGTACACGGCGCGCCGTTTCATCCCTACCAAAATGCGATGGCCCGCCAGCTGTTTCAATGGTGTGAACGAATTGCCGCGCGCCGCTGTCATGCGCTGGTCAGCGTTGCGGACGCGATGACCGATCTGTTGGTCGACGCCCAAATCGCGCCGCGCGAAAAATTCACCACCGTCTACAGCGGCATGGATGTCGAGCCATTTCTGCATGCGAACGACCATCGCGATGCCACTCGTGCACGACTGGGCTTTGCGCCCGAACATATTGTTGTCGGCAAGATCGCAAGATTGTTTCATTTGAAGGGACACAAGTACCTCATCGCTGCCGCGGATGCGATTGTGCGCGCGTGTCCGCAGGTGAGGTTCCTACTCATCGGGGATGGAATTCTCCAAGATCGGCTCCGGGATCAAATTGCCGCCGTGGGATTGCGCGACCACTTCCACTTCACCGGCTTGTTACCTCCTGATGAAATTCCGGCCATGATTGGCGCGATGGATGTGCTCGTGCACGTCAGTTTGCGCGAGGGGCTGGCGCGCGCGTTGCCACAGGCTTTGATTGCCGGCAAACCGGTTGTGAGCTACGACGTGGATGGGGCTCGGGAAGTGGTCATCCCGGGCGAGACAGGGTTTCTGCTGCCACCGCAAAGCGTCGAACCGCTGGCGAGTGCCATCATTCAACTCGCCGGGGACGCGGATCTCCGCCTACGCCTTGGCCAGAGGGGACGAGAACGCTTCACGGATCAATTCCGCCACGAAACAATGACTCGCCGGTTACGTGAGATTTATCAGAGGGTGCTAGAGGGCACGGCGCAATTGTCAATGACCAAATCCCAATGACCAATGACCAACGGACGCACTTTCGCCGCCAGAACTGTTCCCGTACACTTGCTCCGG
>CAZFLF010000969.1:0-3404 GCA_964519825.1 uncultured Pirellulaceae bacterium
CAACGCCGGGCCGAACACGCTTCGCGACAAAGGACCGTAAACGGCCCTCGTCCGAAGAGTGACTTGTGCGCTCGGCCGCTGCCGAGCCTGATACCGAACTCAAACGCCGCGACCAACGGACTACCAGGTGACTTCGACGCCCGCGGACGCGCCGTGGAAGAAGACGTCACCGTTGACATCGATTCGGTTGCGGCTACCGAAGAATTGATTGACGAGTTGATCAGGAGCCAACGCTAATCCATACAACCACATCGAGTCATATCCGGCACGGACGGCAATCCGCGGAGTCAGATAGTAGGAAACGTTGTAACCAACCTCGATAAGCGCCGCGAAATCAACGCTGTCGTCTTCCGTGTTGACTTGGATCGCTCCCGCGTTCGTGATGAGCGTACTCGTGTCCATCCAGTTGGCGTACATGCTCCCCCGAAGTCTGGTGGTCGTCGAGAACCGCCCTACTGGAAGACTCAGATCCAAACCCAATTGGCCGCCGAACAGATGATTATTGGTGAGGACCGCTAACGACCCGTTTTCGGCCAGCGCGTTCGTCGAATTGAACAGAAAGTCTTCTTCGAGATCGATGAACTTCACGCCCGCGCTGGTGCTAATGACATCCCAACCCCACCATTTCTGGCTGAACTCATAGCTTTGAATGCGTGAATTGTAGACCTGCTGGTGAGACACGGCATTGGTGTTGAACGCCGACAGATTAAGACCGGCGGGGGCGAATCCTGTGCTAAAACCGGCACCGACGGCCTGGTTGCTTTGAGTCCATTCGAATGGGCCGAAATACGCCACCTCAAAACCGATCAAACAATCGTACCGGTGACCCAATGAAACACGCCCAGCTGTGTCGTATTCAAAATCGGGCATCCGAAAAGCCGACGACAACGAGGTCTGCGAATCGGTTCCGCGATTGAGATACAACGCGTCTGCCGTCACCGTCCAGGACGGCGGGCAGCCGTAACCGCAATCGGCGGGAAGTACATCTGAGCTTCCTGGCGGGTACATCCCTTGAGGACCCTCATACACGACGTCGCCATCGGAATAGGTCTGACCCGATTCGATGTAGTTCCGCAGTCCTCCCGATCCCGGCGCTAGTCCGCTCCCAGTGCCGACCGGCGCACCGGGCTGTGCCGTCGGGTGCTGAACCGTTCGCACGCGAGCAGTCTCTCCAGCTTGGATCAGGGTGCCGGCTGAGATTGCTATCACGGCACTCAGCCCACACACGGAGGCAAGCTTCCGTGACTGGCGTTGGATGGTTGTTCGGAGCGTCTTAAACATGGTCATGGTTTCCACCTGTCGCTTCTTCACCGTTGCTCACAAAGTGACCCTGCCTGGAGCGATTAATCCGGGCCTCAACGACTACCACTGGGTTTCCCGCGTGGCACGTCGAGCCGGTCGACAACGGGAACTAAATACATGTTGCGCACAAAGGCCAGGATCTGAATCGCTTCCTGGCGGTCGGCCGCAGTCCCTTTCACCACCAAGGACTCGCGGCTCCACTGCAATTCAATGCTCCGCCCAGGGAACTTTCGCACCAACACAGCCTGGAACTGGGCGAGCGTTTCCTCCGTTGGAGCGATTTCTTCCGCATGTCGACTAACTCGGAAGGCATGCAGCTGATCCGGCGCTCCAGTATCAAAGGACAGTCGAACGGTTGAGGTGCCGCTCGCTTTACCAACCACGACGACTTCGCGAGAGCCTACCTGCAGGATTTCGCAGACCTTCTGGTTACTGACTTCGACGGACGCGACATTCCTGGACAGACAGATCCGCTGGGTACCATCGATCTCTAACTCCCATGATCGCTTGTGCGAGGAATGAACCTCGGAGTGCGCCAGTGGATTACTTTCCGGCCGATCAGACGGAGCGGCCGCCGCGATCGATGTAGAAAGCAAGGTCGGCGGCTCGCGCAAAGTGGCAGCGGTATGCCCAGCAGGTGGCATTGGGATTGCCGAACTTGGAGCAAGCAACTGTGCACTCGGAGCCGCGGCTGGTGTGCCAGACGACGGCGAAACATCGCGGTGCGTGGTCCGCGCGGGCGCGACCTCATTCGGTTGAATTCCTGGCGACGAGACAGCGGGCGTCTCATTCGCAGACTTTGCCGGCGCGGCGGGCGCGGGTGATTCATGTCGTGTTAGGAACGTCCGGAATTCCGCAGCTCGCTTCTCCAGGACCGGTGACGTCGCGGGGATGTAGGATTCCCAACCCGCTAATCGCTTCGGTGCGGAGTCGTGAGCGGTGTCACTAAGCGGCGCGTGCTGAATCGCGTCAGCCACCTTCTGGTCCGTAGTGAGATCAGAGGGAACGGCTGTGACCGGGTTCTGCGCGGCGTCGATCGTCGTGAGGTTGCTTTCCGTTGCGGGCTCGCTGGGCTTAGATGCCAGCTCGGTCGCATCCGCCCAGTCCGTGCCGACGAGCTTCGTCGCGGGAATGGTCGCGGCGAATCGCTCACGGATGCGCTGGCCGAACTCGGCAGCCCGCTGTGTTAGATCGGTCGCTGCCTCGGCCTTTTCTCCAGCCACGATGGTCGTTCGAACCGAACTGGATTCACGGTTGACGGTTGGCCGGACTTTTTCGCTCGCCCGTGCAGCCGGACGGTCGGGAGCGGCTGGCGACCCGCCTACACGCGACAGCCGTGGAGTGTTGGATGGGGTCGCTTGGAGCGGCCGGTCAGTAATAGCAGCTTTGCTGTGAAAGGTAATGGGAGGGGCTGCAGTGATCTGCACCGTTGCCGACGCGGATCGCGCGGAGGGCTTGTCCGAACCAAAGATCGCTCCGTCGGCGACCAGCATTCCCAACGAAACGCTGCTCGCGACGAAAACCCAGCGACGCATGGAGCATGTCGGCCATGTCCACCTAGCCGTTACAAGGTTCTTGCTGTTGTTGTAATTGCGTCCCGTCATGAATCCACCTGGCGATGGCCGGTGCTGTTGTGGTTCTGCCAAGAGTCCGGTTCCAAGTTCATGGGCGATGATTCGGATCCTGATTCTTAGTTTCTGTTGTTGAACAATTGCGTAATCCCGTAGGTGAAGAACGTTCCCAAACCAAAGTTGAGGAGTTCTTCGCTAGGCTTGTATTGCAGAATCAAAATGTCCCCCGGCTGGACTAAGGGTCGAGCACTGGGGTTCTGAGCGGCGCGGCCGAGATCGACTGCGATTGTGATTTGTCCGTTGCAAGGCGTCTTGCGGAGGATGAACAGATTCCCGGGGGGCACTCCGCCGACGCTTGAGGCGTTGATTCCACCGAACGACCCGCCACCACCACCATTGCGTCCGGATCCCACGCCAGACCCGGCAATAGACATCGCGCCGATCACATCCAGGTCGTAGTCGCGAGGCAGCGGAAACTGGCCCCCACCTAACAAACCTCCGGTGTAGAAGACCTCGGTATCGCGGCTTTCG
>CAZFLF010000970.1:0-3397 GCA_964519825.1 uncultured Pirellulaceae bacterium
CCGGTCCCCAGCGAGGACTACTATTCGCTGTATGGCGTCTTTGCGAGTTCGCAGGAACCAGCAGACTTGCCGCTCATCGCCGAGCCGAAACAGAGCAAGGAATACGAAGTATTTCAAAAGGAGTTAGATCAGCGACGTGCCGAGCTGGATGGTTTCCGGTCGCAGAAGCATGTGGAGTTTCTCAAGCTATCGCGGGAACGGGTCGCGAGCTATCTCGAGCGCCTCGCCGTCGAAAAGCCGGGCGCGGTATCAGAAAGGCGTGCGGGTTTGTCACTGGACCGGAACGATGTCCGGCCGAAGTTACTCGATCGGTGGCGAGCCTTTGTGAACTTGCACGGCAAGTCGGAAGACTCCGTTTTTGGTCCGTGGAGCGAACTGGTGGCGTTGCCGGATGCCGAGTTTGCCGGCCGGTCCGCACCCATTTTGGCGAAGTGGCGCGACGTACCCGCTGGCATGCAGTCGGGGCAGCTTAATCCACTCATCCAGGGCAAGTTGCTGGCCGAGCCACCGACGTCGAAGGCTGAAGTAGCGCACCGATACGGCCAAGTGTTGCTGAGCGCGTTCGAAAAATGGGCGGCCGCCGGCGGGAACTCGGATGCCTTCTCCAAACTGTCTGCGGAGGAACGTCCGCTGGCGGAGATCATCGCCGGGAAGGATTCTCCGACCGATATTCCACGCGACGAACTGCAGAGTTATCTCAATCGAGCGGATCGCAACCAATATCGCGAGTTGGAAAAGAAGATCCAGTCATTCCAAGCCAGCTCACCCGTGGCGCCGCCGCGTGCCATGATCTTGAAGGAAGATGATCGCCCGCACGATCCGCGCGTCTTCCTGCGGGGCAATGCCGCCCGCCCGGGCAAATCGGTCCCGCGACAATTCCTGCTCGTCGTCGCCGGTGCGGAACGCCGCCCGTTTCAGCAGCGTAGTGGCCGGCTCGAGCTGGCTCAGTCGATCATCGATCCCGCAAATCCGCTCACTCGCCGCGTCATGGCCAACCGTGTTTGGATGCATCATTTCGGCCAGTCTTTGGTGCGCACGCCGAGCGATTTTGGTATTCGCTGCGAACAACCGCTCCAGACGGAATTGCTTGATTATCTCGCCGCGCGGTTATTCGAGAACGGCTGGTCGTTGAAGGCATTGCATCGCGAGATTCTGTTGTCGAGCACCTATCAACAAGCCAGCTTGCTGCGTCCGGATGCGGCGGGAAAAGACCCCGAAAACCGGCTGCTATGGCGGATGAATCGCCAGCGGCTGGAATTCGAACCGCTGCGTGATTCGCTTCTGGCGGCGGCCGACGGACTGGATATGTCGCTGGGCGGACGGCCCGTCGATTTGTTCAAAACTCCCTTCTCGGGTCGCCGCACGGTGTATGGAAACATCGATCGCCAGGACTTACCGAATCTGCTGCGCGTTTTCGACTTCGCCAGCCCGGACCAGAGTCAAGCGGAACGCCCTCGCACCAGCGTGCCACAACAGGCTCTGTTCCTGATGAATTCGCCGTTTGTGATCGAACAGGCACAGAGACTGGCTGCGCGCACCGAAGTGGCCAACGCTGGCGATGAGAACGAGAAGATTGTCGCCCTGTACCGAGTCCTGTTCCAACGCCAACCATCGTCACAGGAAACAGGCGGTGCGCGCGAGTTTGTGCAGGCTGTCGAGCAGGACCCGAACGGGAAGTCAGGTTTGTCGTCTTGGGAACAACTGGCCCAATTGCTGCTGCTGACGAACGAGTTTTCCTACTTCGATTGATACCAGCCCGATCAACGCGAGCGAGCCGCGACCGCCGTCGCAACGCAGGCCGAACAGGCCGGCAGGCCTAGTCGCGTGGCGACCAATTCGAAGGTCGATCGGCCGCAATTTGGGCATTCGGGTGCTTCGAGCGTTTCAATCAACGGGTCCCACACAAGCCGCCATGGTGTTGGTGATTTGCCGCGCCCGCTAATTTCGGCGTCGAGCAGCAATTTCGGCTGGTGAACGAGCAGTACGCTCAGCAATCGTAACTGGACGCGCTGTGCATGTTTCTTCCGCAATTCGGCGATACGAACTTGTTCTTCTTGGGTCAACGCCTCGCGCCGAGCCGTGTACTTGCCGGCGTCCTGCTCTCGCTTGCGTGCGCGCGCGGCTTGTTCCGCCGCTTCTTCCCGCAGGTCAGCATAGTACCGCGTCATCCGAGAAACTTGTTTGCCGAGCCGTTCATTCAACTCCCGGCTGCGCGCGTTGCCGAGCGACGTCAGGGTCCGCTGGACGCGTTCGCGAGCCAGCAAGTAAACCTCGCCCAGCGTCCGTCGCCGCGCCTCGGGCAGCACTTGCGCGGGTTGTTCGGTCAAGTGAGCATCATCCCACAACTGTTCCAGATGCCGGACCTGGCGGCCGTAGTAGAGATCGAAGCCGGTGGGTAACAAATCCATCTCCTTTTGATCGCTGACAAACGTCGCGCGGAACCAGAAGATAGCTTGCGAAAAAGACTTCGCGCGAACACGGGTCACCTCCCACTCCAGGCCGCTGCCCATTTTTACCGCGCGGCCGACTCGCGACGGCAAATCAAACGGGGCGAGGTTGAGACCGGTCACGTACGTTTGCGCGGTGCGGCCGCGCGACATGGCGTCATCGAGCAAGCGGTCCACGAACGGCGAACCAAAATTTGCGAGCTGCGCTCCGGGGTGCTCCGGCAACGCCTCCGGATCAAACGTTACGCGCAGCGATTCCTCCGCCACTCCGCCGCGACTCAGAGCGGCCGGCATCAGTACGTCGAACACTTGCGGTTCAATCTCATCCCAGACTCCACCGACCAAGTTGAGATAATCCCCGATGAATTGTTCCAAGGGCGTGGCGAATATCCTAGGGGAGATTGCTTCCATGACCGATGACCTTTCTCTATCCTGTGGGCGCGAAGTGGTTGCCGAACAGCCGATCGTCGTGGCTGCGTTGGGCGAAGTAGGCTTGCTTCGCCTGGAGTAATTGTTCGCCGAGCGTCTCCATCCGCTGTTCGAATTCGCCGGCATCGGCCGCGCCAACCCACAGATCCGCGACAACCTCGGGAAACTCGCGTTCGTCTTCCAGGTTGCCGAGGATCATGTCGATCTCCCCAATGACCAGTTCGAACATGTGCAGCTTTGCTTCGAGCAGGTGAAGTACGGCGGATTCGACGGTGCCGGCCGCCACGAGATTGAACACATGCACGTCGTGCTGTTGGCCGATCCGGCTGAGCCGCCCGATGCGCTGTTCGATTTTCATCGGATTCCAGGGGAGATCAAAATTGCAAACCGCATGTGCGAATTGCAGGTTGCGACCTTCGCTGCCGGCCTCGGTCGCCAGGAGCAGGCGGGCGGGTCCGCGAAATCGCGCGATCGCGGCTTCCTTTTCTAGACGAGAGAGCCCGCCGTGGAAGACCGCGACG
>CAZFLF010000971.1:0-3396 GCA_964519825.1 uncultured Pirellulaceae bacterium
GGCGCGGCGTGACCTCCTCGAAGATGGCAAGAAGCCTTTCCGACTCGCGCTGAATCCGTTCGAGCATTCCCGCAGGCGGATGCACGTAGCGTTCAGCGACCCGTAGCCGCCGCGTGGGAAACCGCGTGCGACTGGCGCGGAGCCGGTGCGTCGCCGTGAGCGCGGACCGTCCTTGACGACTCGCCTCGATGGTCACGACGTACTCGCCAGGCCGGGTCTCCACATCGATCCCAACGAGCCCGCGCCACACCTTGCCGTCCGGGTCCGGATAGAAGAGGACTTCTCTGCCGAACGCCATCCCCATCACGCGAACCGGAGGCTCGGGGCAGGCGACCACGATCAAAACGACCGCCCCGAGCGGCGCGAACCGCGCAGCCGCAGAGATCCTCAGGCCCTCCTCGTCACTCTCCGGTGCCGCGCGTGTCATGCCCGGCAGCACGAGCAGAAACGAGAGCAGGCCACGACCACCTCATGAACCCAGTATCGGTCGCTCAATCCATGTTCTCAAGAGATCTCATGACTCGGCGAACCTCCGACCTTCGCCAAAACCCCATCCAGCCAAAACCTCACCTACTCGACCGAATCCATCCACATTAAAAGGACACCCCGACCGCAATTGGCGTGGGCTTGTCGATGGCAGCCGCGTTGCTCACTGAAACACCAACAGAACAGAACCCCACGCCGATCCCTTGCGCGTTCGGCTGTGGCCTTACAAACCGTCATCAAAGTCAACGTTGCAGAGAGGTTTAGCTGCCTGTACGACGCCGTACTGACGCACAGCCGCCCCGCCGCCATCCGATTACAGAGGCGATTGCGCGCCGGGCGTACGAACTGTTCCTGGCACCGGGCGCTCAGCCCCGGGCGGGATCTGGACGACTGGTTGCAGGCCGAGCGGGAACTACGGGACGCGGCTCGCTCCGAGCGTGTCACCGTAAGTGGCCGAAGCCGCCACAGCTCAAACGAGCGACGGAACGTGCGGTGCCTGACGTGCCTGACGTGCCGCGTGAGCGCGATGCTCACGCATGCTACCGATGAAGCGGCGTGGCGGCCGCGCTATCCGGGACGCGCGCGGCGGTCGACAATCGAACAGCCTGTGGGCACGACGCACCATGCAGTCGGGCACCAGCGAGGCGTCGTAGTCGGTGGTCTCCGAGATTCATTCCGATCTCTGGGTCGCTGTTAAATCGTCAGATTCGGACAGACAAGAACCAGGTTCAGACACGACGAAAGGACATGAAGCTGCCGAAAGGGTCCTCGTCAAGTGCGCCGCGATCGGCCTCTCCGTATAGTTCCGATCCTCGCGCGTCGGCGCGACTCAAGTGGGCGCCGGCGGGCACCGGCTTTCTGCTCGTCGATTCCTCGGGCCGCGTGGTTTGCGCCAATGGCGACGCCCGCACAATTCTCTCTTATCCCAAAGCGCTGCAACGCCCGGCAGGAGACGATCGAATGCTCGCAAGGAGCATCGGCAAGCTAGTCGCCGGCTCTCCTCACGTTTCATCTCGAGCCGAGTGGTCCACGCAGCTCACATCCGGGAGACGACGGTATCGCTGCCGCGCGATCCCCGTGGCGCTGCAGGGACAAAGACACACAGTCCTTCTGATCGAGCGAACGTCATCGAAGCTTTCGGCTCTCTCGCATTCGGTCGACGAATATCATCTCACGCCTCGAGAGCAGGAGACGGCGACGCTGCTCGCGAAAGGTCTTACCAATAAGAAGATCGCAGCGCGGATGGGGGTGAGCGTCAACACGGTGAAGGCCTTCATCCGGTTCGTGATGCTCAAGGTCGGCGTTTCGACGCGCACAGGGATCATTGGCCGTCTTGCCCAGATGGATTAACCCTCATAGGGAATTGTCAGTCAGATCGCAACTGCCTAGAGTGTCGGACGTGTCAGTATGGCAACCACAGTGCGACACCTCGACCCCGCCGAGCTGCCGCGCTGGCCGACCTCACGAACGGCGTGGAACTCGAGCGCCAAACCCCATCCTCCATCTCGGTGACGCCATTCACGTGCTCGTAGGAGCGCGGAACGCCGTTCTCGTCCGAACGTCTCAGCACTCAGTTCTTGACCGCAGGTGCCCGAAATCACCCGCTCGAGTGCGGTCGGGTTGTAAATCGAGGCGCAGAGTGTCTGGAATTGCGATGCCGTTTGATCGGTGTACGGAGGGCCTCAACCAGCCAGGAGGGGTCGAACGAGCGAAAAGGGTAACTCACATAGTCTTTAAACGTACTCATGAGGACACCGGGGTGTCAAACGAAGAGCTATATCCGAGCGGATCGCGTGGCTGCACCACTTGGCACATACCGTGAGTAATTGTAGGTGTCTGTCCTACACGGGGACGGATATGGAAACTCGCTCAGAGACTCAAACCCAGGAGAGGCCCGAATGCGTCATCGAATCATCGCACTTACGCTCGCAACCGTTCTCGTTCTCGGCAGTCCCATGGCCCTCGTGCCCGCGTCAGCCCAAGGGCAAGGCGGCGGGGCGAACATCACCGCCCTCGCGATTCCAGTTGTTGGAGCGGTGACAGGGGCGCTCGCCGGAACGTTCAACGGAACCGCGAGGATCACGAGCTTCGCCAGGAGCAACGGTCAGCTCGTCGCGGTCGGGACGCTCACCGGCACTGTGACGAACGCCGCCGGAGTAGTCGTGCAGAGCCTCGCGGCGAACTTCAGTGTGCCGGTCACCCCGCAAGTCATCCCGTCGCCACAGGCGATCTGCGGGATTCTGAATCTTGTCCTCGGTCCGATTCACTTGGACCTGCTCGGCCTCGTGATTGACACGAATCAGATCGTGCTCAACATCACGGCGGTTCCGGGAGCTGGAAGTCTTCTCGGCAACCTGCTGTGTTCTGTTGCCGGTTTGCTGGATGAAGGCGGCAGTCTGCGGCGACTCGTCAATCTGCTGAACGACACTCTCGCGGCGTTGTAGCGGTGGTATGGGGGGACGGTCATAAGACCCGTCCCCTACCACTACGACCTCGGGACGACGTCCTTCCGGACGATTTCGGTGAGGGCGACAACCACACCGTCCGATATTTTCCGTTCACATACTGTACACCGTCGCCGTCATTCTGTTGATCGCGTGCTTGATTCGCGCCGAGCACGGCGAATCGGTTCATTCCTGCATCGGCCTCGCAGCGGTCACGTGGCTTGCGTATGTCCGAACGGCTGCAGAAGAAACGCGAGCTTGAAAGTTCCCAGCCATCGCGGCAAGAAAGGTGCAGGAATCGGCGCGGCCGCGGGGTTCCCTCGAGCCCCATGCGACCCGCGCCAGGCCCGACCACACGTTCACGCTCAGCGATTCGTCTGACTCTGTTCCAATGTCTGAAACATTGCCGCAGAGTCGAGGGTAGCGCCGCCGTTTTCCTGCAAGGTCGTGAGCGATTCGGCGGCGA
>CAZFLF010000972.1:0-3395 GCA_964519825.1 uncultured Pirellulaceae bacterium
GATCGAAAGCCTGAAACAGCAATATGGACAGAAATAGAGGTCAGAGGTTAGAGGTCAGAGGTTAGAGGTTAGAGGTTAGAGGTTAGGGAAAACAAAACTCTTGGTCATTGGTCATTGGGATTTGGTCATTTCGACTCGGGTTTTGATTATTGGCACGAGATTGAAGAAAGAAAACATGAAAACCGTCCTTGGTATCGGCGCTCATTACGACGATTGTGTGTTTGGCATTCCGGGCACGCTGCTCAAGGCGGTCCGGAAAAATTACCGTGTCATCGTCCTGTCGTTGATCGGTGACTACAGCAACTGGAAGCCAGCCCAGGGGGCGTGAGCGGGAGATCATCGACGGGACTGTCAAACTCGGCAAGGAATACGGTGTGGAGATGCGATTCCTTCCGTTCGCCGAAATGAAGTACGACGTCAACGAAGCCAACAAGCGGATTGTCTCAGAGGCAGTCGCCGCTGTTTCTCCTGACGTGGCCTTCTCGCTGTGGCCACACGATCGACACCCCGATCACGAAGTTGCATCCGCGTTGAGCAAAGTGGCACTCCGTTATGCGGACCGCCTGATTGGGCGCGATCAGCCCTTTCGGCGAGATCAGCCAGTTCCTCCGTTTGCATCCCCTGAACGGCGAAGTAGATTTTCGTTGCCGTGATTCCCCCCACGTAGCCGGCACCGAATCTGGTCTGCTCCCATCCTAGGAGTCCTAAGGTGTGACTACTGCGACGCTTGCCGCTCCCGTGAATAGTCCGTTGACGCACGAGTGCCGTCAGGAGTTGGCGCTGGCGAACGGACGAGCAAAGAAGATTCGCAAAGCGTCTGGCGTGGCCGCGTTCAACGGGTGGGTGACCGGATTCTTCGCCGCTACTTCCGCACCATTCGCGCTGTTTAGCATACCCGGCTTTCTCGTCACGGTTGGTTTAACCCTTGTCGCGTACAACGAGTTTCAAGGGCGTAAACGCTTATTACAATTCGACCCGTCCTCCTCCTCGTTGCTGGGTTGGAACCAAGTCGGTTTCTTGATGTTGATTACGGTGTATTCCCTGTGGATGATTTTTACAGGCCTCACCAGCGCGGGCCCTTTTTCCGCGGAGCTCGCCGCGAAACCGGAACTCGCCGGCGCGCTTGGATCGTTGGACCAGTTTGACGATCTCTACAAGTTCCTGGTCGTCGCGCTGTATGGGATGGTGATCGTGTTGAGTGTGGTGTTCCAAGGCCTCAACGCGCTCTATTACTTCTCACGTCGCAAGCACGTTGAAGCCTACGTGCGTGAAACTCCCGAGTGGGTCTTGGACGTGCGACGCATGACTCGCGACTAGTGCGTCGGTTGTCGGTGGATTCACGTTCTTCACCTCGTTCCAACGACGGCCGGCTTTCCTGGTAATGTGCTCCGTGGTCGCAGATCGGTGCGGGTGTGACGTGGGTCCTCCGATCGATTAGATTAATGCGGCTTCGCATCCCGACCACGAGGAACGTACCCATGAAATTCACAATCGTCGCGCTTGTTGCATCGCTACTGCTGTCCGTATTCATTCAGGCAGCCGAGCCGGAATTCAAGGCGGTCGAGGGGTGGCTCAAACCTTCCACCGAACTCCAAACGATCGGCCCGGCGCACGGCGATGTGGCCGTAAGTTCCACCGGCGAAGTCTATGTCGGAGTCCTCTCAGGCCCGCGAGCGGGACTGCAAGTATTTGGCGCCGATGGCAAATACCTGCGCAACGTGCCGAATGCTCCCGCCGATCTCCACGGGTTCGTGATCCACCAGGAACCGGAAGGTGAGTTCATTTACGGCGCAGGTCTGGGGAGCGGAACGATCCTCAAGATGCAATTGGACGGCAAGGTCGTACTGCAAATCGCCGGTTCAACGATTGACGAAAAGTTTGTACGAAAACAAGACGGGAAACCGGTATTGCGTTTGACCGGAATGGACGTGGCTCCGGATGGGCGCCTGTTCGTTGTCGATGGTTATAGCAGCGACTTCATTCACATCTTCGACGCTAAAGGAAAGTACCTTAGCAGTTTCGGGGGTAGGGAAGCTCCTTACGGCTTCCACACCTGTCACAAGATTGCCATCGACACGCGATTCAAGCCGGCCCGGATTCTCTGCTGCGATCGCGAGAACCGGCGCGTGGTTCATTTGTCTCTGACTGGCGAGGTTCTTGGCGTTACCCCCGAGATGAAGCGTCCCGCCGCCGCCGCTGTGTTTGGCGAATGGGCAGCGATTGCCGAAATCGAAGGGCGGGTCAGCTTACTAGACAAAGCTGGAAAGACCGTAATCACCCTGGGCAGTAATCCGGTCAAGGAACAGACAGCAACCAATAAGGTCAAACCCTCCGAATGGAAGACCGGTATTCTCACCGCCCCGCACGGAATTGCCTTCGACCACGAAGGCAATCTCTTTGTGACGGAGTTCAATGAGTACGGACGCGTCCTGCGATACAACCGCGAACCACGAACTGGAGGCTAAAGCCAAGGGGAGCGTGGGACTGGGGCACGAGTCTCGGAGAGACTCGGCCACGTAGCCGTCACGCTCCGACGTGACGTGGCTTAGCGGGCGAAATGAGCTTGTGCTTGCCGATTGGGACTGCAATCAAATGCGTCATCGAATTCGCTGCTGAGCTACGTCACGGCGGAGCGTGACGGCCACGAAAAACACGTGCATGGAGCACGTTTAACAAATGGCAGAACATGCGCGACGCTATCGATTCCAAATAGGAATTACCAACCTCTTCCTGCTGCTGCTTGCGGCGGGTTTCGCCGCTGCGTGGATTCGCGAAGCAGGTGGGTTCCAAGCTTGGTGGAGCAAGTACGCAAAGCGGTCGCAACTCGGACTCGCTGGTTTCGATCCAGTGATCTTGTTACAGCATATGCGATGGGAACGCGGAAGTACTGCCTACGAGTATTCATTTGAAGGTCGGACTTTCCGATTCGTAAGCGCGATCGAGCTGGCCAAGTTTCAAGACTCGCCGGAAAAGTACGCGCCCGTCTTTGGTGGTCGTGACGTGGTCATAGCGAACGACGAGAATCGCGCTGTGGACGGAGACCGCAGCCACGGACTAGTCTATTACGGTCGGATTTATCTGTTCGCAAATGAGTCGTCGCTAGCCCGGTTTGAAGCATCTCCGGGTAAGTACTTTCAAAGACTCGACTCGCAAGAAGCATCCCAGTAATTCTCTCCTGATCCGTGTGCTTCTATCCGTGTGTAAATCTCTTCATGAACCGCCAAAGACCGCGCACACGGATCGAGTCACACGGATAACCAAATACGGTGGCCGCGCCTATTTCGGCTGTGGATCGCTGGTCTTCTGCAGGACTTGCAGGAATCGTTGGCCGAATCGCTGGCCAATCGACAACTGCCCTTCGGCCGTGAAGTGATGGCGGTTGACATTGGGCAGGT
>CAZFLF010000973.1:0-3387 GCA_964519825.1 uncultured Pirellulaceae bacterium
AAATTCCTCGGCCATCCCCAAGACGCACATGCTCATGCCGTACTTGGCCATCGTATAGGCCAAGTGGGGCGCAAACCAGCGCGGCGACAAATCCAACGGGGGCGAAATGTTCAGGATGTGCGGATTGGTCCCCTCCAACAAATGCGGTAGGCAAAGCTTCGACGTCAAAAACGTGCCGCGCGTATTGATGTCGTGAATCAAATCGTAGCGCTTCATCGTGATGTTGATCGTGCCTGACAGTTCGATGGCGCTGGCGTTGTTCACCAGAATGTCGATGCCGCCGAAAGTCTCGACCGTCTTGTCGACGGCGGCTTGAACTTGTTCCTCGAAGCGGATGTCGGTAACACAGGCCAAGGCACTGCCGCCGACAGATTTCAATTCCTGGACGGCCGTGTAGATCGTCCCGTCCAGCTTAGGATGCGGCTCCGCAGTCTTGGCAGCAACCACAACGTTCGCCCCGTCGCGGGCCGCCCGCAATCCGATGGCTTTTCCGATACCCCGACTGGCGCCGGTGATAAAGATCGTCTTTCCACGTAGGTTCGCCATAACTTGGTACCTGTAGCGGTAATCGACACAACAAACGACCGTCGATTTGTCAGCTGCTGAGCGGCAACCTGTGGGGCTGGCGCGGATTACGCCAAGGGTGGCGCGGGCACGTAATCGGGTGGCTTTCAACTTATCTTGTCGGCACCGAGTTGGCGACAAACGATCGAAAGAAACTCGTGGGTGGCAGGTGACGGGTCCAAACTGCACGACCAACTCTTGATTGTGCATTGGGAAAATCGGATAACCTGAACCCCTCACCCTACCCTCTCCCCATGAACTTGCCGTTTGAGAACAAAAAGGGATCCACACGAAAGGCGGTGTCGATGGCCAGTGAAATCCGCATTCAGCCCCCCACCGAGTTACTCACTCGTGGCCACGCCATCAATGTGCCCGTTACGCTTGTGCTCGACCGGCCACTCAAGGTGCGGGGTATTCACGCCAAATTTCAAGGCGCCGAAGAAACCACCGCGGTGTATACGACGACCAGCGTCGACGCGAAGGGGGTCACGACCACTCACTCGCACACTGCGGTTCAGCACTCGGACATCACCACACAGGCCCAGTTGTTATTGGGCAACGAGCGGTTGAGTACCTTGGGAAATATGTCAGACGCCGTGGCGACTATGTTCGGCGGCGGAAGGCACGAGGTCATGCAACCGGGTGAGTATAAATTCGATATCGAAGTGTCGATTCCCGCGGATGCCCCGGCGACTCACGTGGGGAAAAAGACCCGTGTCTTCTACGAGTTAACTATTCACGTGGACGTACCACTCGGGTTTGACTTGCAGAAGACTCAGTCGTTCCACGTCGCTCCGCTTGTCAGTGTGGATTCTGAAATAACGCCTGTTCGGACCTGTTATCCCGACGACGCAGGGCGTGGGTATTTCAATGCGTTGTTCACGCCCGATGTGCGCATCGAAATGGCACTCGTTGCGAATCAGTATCGTATCGGTGAAGCGATCGACGGCATCTTTTGCATCGATGCCGCAAAGCCGCTCAACTGCCGCGCGATCCGTGTGCGACTTGCCGGAACGGAAAGCAGCCAAGCACAAGGACACGCGGACCATTTCGTTCACGTTGGCGCGGCAATCGAACTATCGCCACCGGGTGTCGTGAATGGATCCTACAAACAAGAATTCTCACTTTCCGCCGAAAACGCGGGGCCGCTGACCGCTAAGGGGAAGCTGTTTTCGATCGATTGGTTTGTTCAAGTGGAGCTGGATGTGCCGTGGGCGAAGGACCCGACGATCCGGGCGCCGATTGTGCTGCTCCCGGCCGCGTGAGTAAGTCACGCCATTCCTTCGTAGCTCGACCGTTCGCCCAGAGCATTAATGACTTGAGTCGCTCTTGTGCATGAACAAAATACAAATTCGGCAGCGAATTCAGGTGCTCGTTAAATCGCAGCTCCCTCCGTTCAAGCCACTCTGGATGAGGGTGTACCATTCCGAGTCGCTGCATCGCGTCCCCTAACTCGTCGGCCATGTGCTGGTAACCGGGAATCGTGGGATGGACGTGATCGGCAAACCATTCGGAGCCGGGAATACCATTGCGGCTTAGTCGGTCGAACAGAGCACGCACATCAACGACCGGAGTGTTCGTGTCGCGCCCGACCTCACAGACGATGTCGTTCATCGGCTCAAGAATTCGGAGCGGACAGACGTCCAGCTCCTTAGCCTGAATGTACTCGGCTCGCGCGTCGGCGAATTGCCCTAGCGCGTCGTAGCACTTGGCGAGGTCGTAATGCAGGCCGGCATGTTGATCGTCAATGGCCAAGGCCTCGCGCAGCAATTGGGCAGCCCGCCGCGGATGGCTCGCGTAATGCGCCCGAGCTTCGGTCCACAGGCCGTCCCACTGACGTCGCTCCCGTTCCGTCAGCCCCGAGCGGTGTTCGGCCTTGAACGGCGGCGAGTTACGCAGATGAGCGGCGGGATTCATCAAAATCAACGCCACTCCCGCCTGGTGAGCGAGCGACGTCATCCGACGCAGATTGAATTCGTAGTGCTCGATCACATCGCGACGCCACGATTCGTCGCGGTGGTAGAACTCCAACCCACCGCGACAGTCCAGTATCGCTTCCACCTCGGCCGGCAACACGGGCCGCGGGTCCTGAGCAGTCGTCGCGTCCATTCCGTCAAACCTCGACGACAGCGACATAGCAGACTGCCGCGACACCGACTGGCCCGACACCGACTGCGCAGCGGTTCGCAACACGTTGTAGAGCCGCAGCTGCAAAATTTGCGAGTGGAACTTCCCTACCAGTCGAGGAGTCTGCTTGAGTCGGCCATAAGTGCGGTCCTCCAGAAACTCGTTATGGCTGCAATGAACGATGACCAAATCCGGCTGATACCTGAGTACTTCCTCCAGAATGGGAACCATCCGATAGCTGGCGTAGGATATCCCACCGCAGTTGATCACGTCCCAGTGTCGAGACGGATCAGCCGAGTTGAGGCTGATCTCGAGCCAGGTCGTGAAGGAGGTCTCGGTCGACCACGGATTACCCTGCACAGTGGAATCACCGATGCAGAACACGCGGAACTCGCCGGGGGGTTTGTGAGCCGCGAAAGAGTCGGGGACGAAGTGCAATTGCCGCGAGCGAGCAATCTCGAACCGTTCCCCCGCTTCGTTCAACTCGAAAAGTGGACGCACACCGCTGAATTCGACAAATGGATCGTCATGCAAGTCGGGCTGTCCCACCCCCGACGCTCGCAGCACCACCTCGATGACTAGAAACGGAAGCAGACCCAGAATCACCGCCATCACGCGAAACAAAACGGCTCGCCGCCGGCGTAGGGATTGCCAGGCAATAAGCGAGACTTTCATGGCGGAAACTCCGGAGCGTCA
>CAZFLF010000974.1:0-3385 GCA_964519825.1 uncultured Pirellulaceae bacterium
CGCCCACTTGTGCGCGGAGATTGGAGTCCCCCAGCGCGAGTCCCGTGTTGAAACCGCTCACCAGGCCAAAATTGTCCTGCAGTGCAAACGGAGTCGGGCCAAAGCCGGTCCGTCCCGTGTCTCCCAGCGACTTGTAGGCGTCAGCTCCGAACCAGAATATGGTGTTGTCGCGCCAGCCGCCAATGCAGTCGCAATCGTCGTCACAGGATCCGGTCGCATGATCACCGGTGCAGTCGGACGCGGCCACGGTGTCACCGTCCTGTCCCAGCACGAGTGCCTGATCGTTCCGATTGAAGACCTCGTAAACACTCGACAGCCGTGTGGGCTGTTGGTCAAACGCCTGAACGGCGGTGACACTTAATCCGATTAAACCGGCCATCACCAAGTTCCGAATATTCCGCCTAACTGAACTTCGCATGGTTAAGATCCTCTGTTTTTTCAAAGCGCGAATGCCCCATCCGCACAGTGCGAGCCACATTTTCAGATTCCACGGCGAAGTCCATTCGCCGGGCATCGCACATGTTTTGGATCGGACCGCTGGGACCGATAAATCGACTGCAATGGCACTGGCAGGTACAACCGATACCTTCGACATGCGCCGAACCACCGACAAGTTTTCCGGATTCGACACGACTAGCGCTGCACAGGCCTGGCCGCACGAAATGGGACACGGACGACGCCCGCAATAACCGCATGTGGGGAGCGCATGCGCCGAGTGCGCTACGCGAGAATGTCGTGAACTACTGCTCCACCAATATCGGTCAACCGATGATCTCGTCCTTGGAATCGGAGGGTCAGTTGCGTGTGGTCCACGCCTAGCAAATGCAAAATGGTCGCTTGCAGATCGTGGATATGCACTGGGTTCGCGACCACGTTGTAGGAGAACTCATCGGTCACCCCGTACGTCAGTCCGGGCTTCACACCACCCCCCGCGAGCCAGGCGCTGAAACAGCGCGGGTGATGATCCCGACCGTGGTCGGGGCGGTCCAAATCACCCTGGCTAAAGACCGTGCGACCGAACTCGCCGGCCCACACGATTAGCGTATCGTCAAGCAAGCCGCGCCGGCGCAAGTCCTGGACGAGCGCGGCAGACGCTTGATCGGTTTGCCGGCACTTGAGGGTCAGTCGGTCCACGAGGTGATCATGGTGATCCCATCCGCGGTGAAATAGTTGGACGAACCGCACCCCGCGTTCGACTAATCGCCGGGCCAACAGACAATTCGATGCATACGTGCCCGGCTCCTTCGCTTCCTTCCCATAAAGTTCGATGGTCCGGGCCGGCTCGTCGGACAAATCGACTAACTCCGGAACCGCGGTTTGCATGCGATACGCCATCTCGAACTGGGCTGTTCGAGCTTCGATCTCCGGATCACCAAGCAAATCCGATTGGCGTCGGTTGAGGCGACCCAGCGTATCGAGCATGGCCCGGCGGGTTTCGGGGTCGATACCTGGCGGATTTCGCAGATACAAAACCGGCTCGTTTCCGCCACGAAACCGCACCCCTTGATGCTGCGACGCAAGGAACGCCGATCCCCATAACCTGGCCGATAGCGGCTGGTCGCCCGGCTCACCGCCGGAGAAGAGTGCGACGAAGGCTGGCAGATTCTGCGTCTCGTTCCCCAAACCATAACTGATCCATGCACCCATACTCGGATGCCCAGAAAATGGCACGCCCGTCAGCAGCTGTGTCATGCCCGGATCATGATTGATGGCCTCGGTCCGCAGTGAACGAATGAGGCACAGTTCGTCCGCAACGCCGGCTGTGTAAGGGAGCATTTCGCTCAGTTCCAGACCTGACTGACCATGCCGCGTGAACTTAAATGGTGAGGGGGCGATCGGCTTGGAAATCTGTTCGGCCGTCATCGTGGTCAGACGCTGCCCTTGGCGGATTGCGTCTGGAATCTCTTCGCCGCGGCGACGGGCGAGTCCAGGTTTGGCGTCGAACAAGTCCAGCTGGGACGGACCGCCGGACTGCGTGAGAAAGATCACGTGTTTGGCTTTCGGCGAGTGATGCGGCAATCCGGGCAGCGCGCCAAAATACCGTCCTGGCTTTCTGTCCGCTGCGAATAGCTTCGGTTCAAGCAGGGAGGCGAGTGCGATCGCGCCGAGGCCCTGAGCCGCCGTCGAGAGGATCGCCCGGCGAGTGAACTCCAGGCCAGCAGATCCCAGAAATGGGCGTGTATGATTCATGGTCAATTGCGGGTTATGGTTTCATCCAAACTGAGGATCACGTTAGCCACCACGGTCCACGCGGCGAGCCGCACCAAGTCAAGTCGCTCGTCGCGCGGCGAATCACCAATCGCCAGCAGATCGTCTGCTGCGGCCGGTTCACGGTGAAATCGGGCCAGTTGCCGCTCAAACAATGCTACGAGCTCTCGCTGTTCTCCCATCGTCGCACGGCGTGACGTCGTGATCCAAAACATGAACGCGACGGTGGTCTCCGCTGACGCGCCTTGTTCAAGCATCCCGCGCGCGGCGAGATGCCGGGCCGCTTCAATGCCCGTCGGATCGTTCATCAGCACGAGCGCTTGCAATGAGGTATTCGAGCGCGCTCGGATTGCGACGCACGTTTCACGCGTGGGGGCGTCAAAAATTGCCAGCGCTGGCGGAGGGAGTGTTCGTTTCCAAAAGGTGTACAAACCGCGTCGGTACAAGTCGGTCCCGCGGCTCGGGAAATACGCTTGCGCGGAGAACTCGTCTGGATTGAACGACACTTCCTCCCACAGGCCCGGCGGTTGGTACGGAAACACGCTCGGCCCGCCGATTCGCTGATCCAGTAAGCCGCTGGCAAATAACAACGTGTCACGCAGCGTTTCCGCCTCCATACGCAACCGGGGAGCACGAGCCAACCAGCGATTGTCCGGATCACGCTCAAGCAACGCACGGTCCACGTGGTTCGACTGGCGGTACGTGGCCGAGGTGACGATCAAGCGCACGATGTGTTTCACATCCCAGCCACTTTCCACGAACTCGATGGCCAACCAATCGAGCAACTCCGGGTGGGTTGGCAATTGGCCCCGCATTCCGAAATCTTCGGGAGTTCGCACCAAGCCGGCACCGAAAAATATTTGCCACAGCCGGTTGACCGCGACACGGGCGGTCAATGGGTGCGAGGGCTGCACAAGCCACTGAGCCAATCCGAGACGATTGCGCGGAAAGCGATCGGGGAAATCGAGCAAGGCGGCCGGAGTGCCCGGTTCCACTTGTTTGCCACGCTGATCAAACTTGCCGCGACGCAGAACGAACGTGGCGCGGGAGGGAGACGATTCCCGCATCACCATCGTCGTGGGAATCGAACGGCGCAAATCCGTCTGCTGGCGCTTCAGCGAATCGCGATTGACGGCGAGTTGCGCGATCGCCTTCGCGCAGTGGCTCTTACCGAGCC
>CAZFLF010000975.1:0-3384 GCA_964519825.1 uncultured Pirellulaceae bacterium
CACCAGTTGTTCGTACTCGGCACGCGCTCGCGTGACCTGGTGATTTGCGGCACACAGAGCCGCATTCAGCCGCGCGCGATAGGTTGGGACATTCATCCGGATGCCGACTTGACTGCGAAGTTCGCTTTGAGTGTCACTGGGTTGCCAAAATGTGTCGTAGCGCCCAAAGAACTCCAAATCCGGATAGTAGTTCTTGTAAGCCAGACTAAGCTTTGCCTGCTCAGCTTGCACGCGCGCCGCGGCCGCAGCAACTTCGGGCCGTCCATCGATGGCAAACGCCAGCAGGACATCTTGGTCAGGGAGTTCGGCCACCAGCGGGAGCGACTTTGGCGGTGGTGGAAGTTGTTCCGTTGGACTGCGTCGCACCAGAACGTTGATGCGGCCAGCCGCGACTTTCTCCATACGTTCCAGTTCAATGCGACGCTGTTCTAGATTGGCAAGCTCGATATCAGCCTGGAGGACATCCTGCGCTGTAACGAGTCCCGTTTGGTAGCGGTTGTTGGCGTTTTCGCGGAATGACTGCAGGACTACAGCGAACTGTTGATTCAGGTCGAGTTGCTGGCGGGTCAGATAGTAATCCCAAAACGCCAGTGCCGTGACTTCGGCTAGCTTTTGCCTAGTTGTTTCGACGTCACGATCTGCGCTTACGGCTTCTGCACTCGCGACTGCGCCCCGCAGAGCCCGTTTTCCGCGCCACGGGAATTTTTGCGATAACTCCAAGGCATAGGCCGATTCGACAGTTGGCGAACCAAATGACGACGGTGCGAACGTTGCCCCAAACATCGGGTCGTCAAGTGACACGACTTGCGGATAGCGGTCCGCTGCAGCTTGCCAGGCAGCGTACACGGCTTCGACCGACGGGTGAATTGTCTGGACCTCGTCGACTAGATGATCCAGCGAGAGTTCATCCATGCCGTCGGTGACTGGGACGGGAACGCTATCAACATCCGGAGGCGAGTCCGGTTCCTGATAAGCTACAAGCTCGAAATGGTTGTGCGGCTGCGGCAGGTTCGCCAAATCCTGCGTGGCACTTGGCTCGATAACGGACTGAGACGATGGCACAGTCGGTCGAGAGAGCAGGCGCGCTGTCGGACCTTGGCAACCGGAGACGGCCACCAGCAATAGAGCACTGAGAAAAGTGGAATGTACCAGCGACATGTCGCCTCCGTGCGAACGTGCTGGCTTGCGGCTGGTGGGTTGGAACGAAAGCCGGGCGGGCATCCGAGAGTTAGCACCTCAGGTGGTTTATCGGGAATTTGCCGCTTAGTCCTGAGAAAGTGCGTCACTCCCAGCATAGATTAACTAAATTGCCCGTAACAGCGTGAGGATTCGATCGCCAAGTTGCACTTGAGATTTCAGGCTGTAGAGCTAGAATTGCCATGTAGCGTTGATGCGATCGATAGGGCCAGACGCCCAATACGGTGGTGCGATTTTGATGAAGATCCTTCGCCAAATTCTGCGAAACTGTCTCGTCCTGATCATCATTGCACTGACTTTCTTCAGCGGCCGCTCGGCTGGCGGATGTGTCTGTCCCGATGGGCACTTCAAGCTCTTTTGTGGTGGTAAAAGCTGCTGCCCACATCCCAAGAATTCTGTCGATGAATCAGATTGCTGCTGCTCGAAACATACCGAAGCGGATCAGCATTGTTGCAGTGACCCGCACCTGACTTCGTTCGCCCCTCACCCCAACCCTCTCCCCAGAGTACCGGGGAGAGGGGGCGAGTATGGTAAGCGAATCGACAACGCGTCACCGGACTGTTGCCAGCCGGTGCAGCTATCCCCGATGGTTGGGGCCAAGGCTTTGTCGTTCGAGTTCGCTGACCAATTCGCTGCGCAGGAACCTTCGATTTCGCAGCCGTGCTTTCCAATCGCTTGTGAACAACTCGTACGAAATTACGAGCTTGACGTGCGTCCGCCCCGAGCGCGGCTCAGTCTCTTGCAGCATTTCTTGATCTAAAACAGGCCCCTTCGTGGTCTTGGTCGCGCGTGTGCGGCGCTCGGCCTTCTCCTATTGATCCTGAGCCGTTTGGCGCGCTTGTTGGCGTTCTGGGCTCAACCGGTCGATTTCATTTCCCTCAGTACGTTCCGTATGGCGGCAGCCGGACCTGGTTAGTGGGTTTGTTAGCACCAAATCGTACGCTGGCTTGCGTACCGGCTGTCGCTTTTTCGACTTTTAGCGTGGA
Source organism: uncultured Pirellulaceae bacterium (assembly GCA_964519825.1). Classification (GTDB taxonomy): domain Bacteria; phylum Planctomycetota; class Planctomycetia; order Pirellulales; family Pirellulaceae; genus CAZFLF01. Next base: position 2,184 of record CAZFLF010000975.1, read on the forward strand.
AGGTACATCGTGTCCGAATCGTCATCCGTTCATCGTGTGTTGACCCAAAGTGAACCGACTGCTGACAACACGGAGGGGGGCCTGCGGGCGCCGGCGCACCTAGAGGATTGGAGAAAATGGTGGTGGTGGTTCGATTTCATCGTGCTGGTGAAACTCGCACGGTTGAGATTCATCGGCATCCTGGCGCTGATCGGAATCATCATCACTCAGTGGGATTTGTTGATCTCGTATTACGACAAATGGACCCGACCAGCGGTGGCGAGTAACGCGGCCGCAAGCGATGTGGAATGGTTTTGTCCAATGCATCCGTCGGTCATTCGTGACAACCCGAAGGAGAAGTGTCCGATCTGCTTTATGCCCTTGTCGAAGCGAAAAAAGGGAGTTGCCACGACCGAAGCATTGCCGGCGGGAACGGTCAGCCGCGTGCAATTGAGTCCGTACCGGCTTGTGCTGGCGGGTGTGCAGACATGGAACGTCGACTATGTGCCACTCGCGAAGGAAATCACTGCAGTTGGCTATGTCGAGTTCAACGAGAGTGGCCAACGGAGCATCTCAGCGCGCTTCGCGGGACGCATCGATGAATTGTTTGTCAGCGAGACGGGTCGGATGGTCCACAGCGGAGATGCACTCGCTTCGATCTACAGCCCCGAACTGAATGTCGCCACGAAGAGCCTTGTAGACGCCAAGAAGTCAGGGAATCAGGAATTGCTCACGAGCACACAAACCCGGCTGCAACTGCTCGGAATTAGCGATGATCAAATCAAAGAGATTCTCAACACCGGGGTTGCGAACACGCACCTCAAAATCCGCTCGCCGATCAACGGTCACATCATTCGGAAGTACATCCGCGAAGGTCAGTATGTTCAGGAGGGGATGCCGTTATTCGATGTCGCCGACTTGAGCACCGTTTGGATTCAGGCTCAGGTCTACGAGGACGAACTTCTCTTCTTGCCCGAACGATTGACTCATGCCGGCGGCGACAACCCGAATGAGTCGCTGCCGATAACGGCTACGACGAAGTCGTTACCAAACGAAGAGTTCCATGGAATGTTGACATTCGTCTACCCGCATGTCGACCAGCAGACGCGCACCGTCACCGTTCGATTCGAACTCGACAATCCGGAACACAAACTACGACCGGGAAGCACCGCAACCGTAACCTTGACGGTGCCGCCCGAGCGTTGGGCTTTATTGTCGGGCC
>CAZFLF010000976.1:0-3383 GCA_964519825.1 uncultured Pirellulaceae bacterium
TGAATTTCCATCCGAGGAAGACCTGAGGAAACTGCCTCTTCGTGCGATTGTGGCGTATGCCGTACGGTGTGCGCGTCGCATCAAACCTTTGGATCACGAGCGGCAACTTCACGACGAAATAAAGATCATAGAGGCCGAGGATTTCTGCCGGGGTACGAGATACGCCCTCTATGTCGTCCAAGCCCAGTACAACGCCCGCTTCAATCCCAGCGCCCCGGCCGATCCCAACGCCGAAACCGCCCGCTTCACCGCCGTTCCCAGCGCCGAAACCGCCTATTTCGCCGCCGATTACAACGCCGACTCCGCCGGCAAGGACGTCCTAGAGGCGGCCTCCAGGGCCTTCTCCGTCGCACGCAACAAAGCCACTTACCCCGACTTCTACGCCGCCAACGCCGTCCAAAGCGACGCCGAAACCGCCGCCTATGCCGCCGCCGCAGCGGCCGCCGCCGGCAGGGCCGCCTACAACTTCTACGCCACCTACCACCTCTACGTCGCCAAAGCCACTCACCAGGCCTTTTACGCCGCCAACCGCATCGCCGAAACCGCCGGCGAGGCCGTCATCGCCGCCCACGCCGCTGCGGCTAGCGCGGACTATGAGCGACTTCTGACTTGTAATCTCGGTGACTTCCATAACGATTGGCCAGTGGTGCACCAAGAGCTTGGCTTGCCTATCGACCCTAGTGAGACGGGTCCGCTGGGCGCGCTGTGGCCTTACGGTCCTCCGTCGCACTCGTAGCGAACCGAGTTGACTCGCGGTGACGCTGGACCTTGGAAAATCCGTTCGGTACTGTGTGGCTATCTTTCTAGGGGTGCGAACATTTCACAGCAACGTGACGAACTCGACGAACAACGGCAACTATACCGAACGTTGTTGACCGAACTCACCAGTCGCGGAATCGACTACTCGCAACGCGATGTTTGTCTGTTCGTCACCGCAGCGTTTTTGACCGAGAAGACGGCAAGCGAACTCGCCGATATCTGACAAGTGGCTCGCCACCCATCAGCGAGCGAAGTATTTAGCAGTCTCCCCACATGCACAACGACACTCTATCACCGAAGAACGCCGATTTTCCACAGCACATTTACCACTATTGTAACGTCAGTGTATTCCAGAGCATCGTGCAAGAAAAAAGCCGTTTGGCTTTCAAATATTTCGGCGATGAATGACTATGCGGAGTTTACGTGGTTTATTGAGAAAGCTCTACCGGAAGCCGAAAAACACTTGAAAGCGGAGGCTGCAGTACGACAGCGATTCAGTCGAACCCTGGTGAACTATCTCAGAGCAAGCAGATTACAGCACGTTTACTGCCTTAGTTTGTCTGAAGACAGTGATGTACTTAGCCAATGGCGTGCATACGCTGATGACGGAAAGGGACTTGCAATTGGCTTTTCGAGAAAGTGGTTGATTTCACTTGAACCGCCCGTCCTGCTCAGAATGGTTTCTTACGAAGAATCGCAACAACAAGAAATCGCACGGAGCATCGTTGAGCAGGTGCTGCCTGAGGTTGATACGGACACCAATGCAAACGCACCGCAATGGGCGGCTATCAAGTGTTTCGTAAAATTGTGTTGCGAAGCTCCGACGCACAAGAACCCGGCGTTTCGCGAGGAAAAGGGAATGGCGACTCGTTTACACTCCGTCCTCCTTTCACCTCTCGACGGACGGGGCTGACTACAATCACGATCAGTTTGAAGACGCGCCTTCTGGAATCCAATTCAGTGTAAATAGGGGACGATTGCGTCCGCACTTCAAACTTAATCTTCCGGTGGATGGAATAGATGAGATTGTTCTCGGCCCCAAGTTTGCAACATTAAACGACGTGCGAATTGTCAAGCTGCTCATGTCTCGGAATGGATTTGATTGCCGCAACATTTCCTTTCGGCAGTCGGCGGCAACGTATCGTTAACTCAATCGTGGATCTCAGATCCCGACCGGCTCGCCGTCTGATTTAAAGGGCACAGGTCCATACCTCAAAACAGTCTGCGAAATATTGAGAAAGTGTCGCGCGAACGGAGTGCCATTGTTGCCCAAGATCGCTAATGCTGGGGCGCTAATTCGCTGATCGACGAACACAACGGAAGCGACGGGTGGCTGGGGCTGAGTAGTCGAAGCCCCGGTCGCCGGGAATGCGGCACTGCTTCATTCAAGTCGGTGCTGGTCGCTAAAATCGTCTTGGCCTCGCAGGCTTCGCCACAGCCACCGCAGTCCCTATTGGCTCCCATTTGCTTCGAGCGCAGCCGCGATCGAGCCCCGCAGCTACAATGGGCATGCGCAAAAGTTGTTCCGAATTCGATTTCGTCACGATGACCCATCGTGCCAATCTGAGTTCTTCCAGTGCCGTAAAGTCCTCGACATGCCGACAGTTCTCAGCAAGGCTGGGTTCCAGGTAATGATTTTCGTAGATGACCATGAACCACCCCACGTTCATGCCCGGCGTGACAAGGCGGTCGTCATAGTGAACCTCGGCGCGCAAGGCGGTCCGCCAGCGCTGCGAAGTGCGAAGCATGCTTCGACAACGGTGCAACGAGATGCACTGCGACTGGTGTCCGAGCACCACGACTTTCTGCTTGACGAATGGAGACGGATTCATGGTTGAGAAATCGCAAGCGGTCCGCTGGGGAAAGTTCCAGTTCACCGAGCACGAGATCGAGCGTCAGATTGCCGAGGCAACTCGGCGTGGCACCGAGGAATTGCGGACCGAACCACTGGCGACCGCCGTGCACTACGATGCCAAGGCGCGTCGCGTCGTCGTCGAACTGAACAAGGGGACGACGCTCACGGTGCCCGTTGACCTTTTGCAGGGGCTGCAAGCGGCGTCGCCACGCGATTTGGCCCAGGTCGAAATCGTTGGACCTGGTGTGGCCATCGAATGGCCGAATCTGGATCAACAGTTCAGCATCATGGGGCTGCTCGCGGGCGTCTTCGGCACGCGTGCCTGGACCGCAAAACTTGCGCGCCGCCGAGCCCCAGCGGTCGCCAAGACCAAAGCCACAACGCCCGCCAGCCGGACAAAAGGCGGAAAACGGCGGAAAGCAAGACAAGGGGCCTAAACGGCGGACTAGTGGCCGAGTCGCTGGGGCTGAGTAGGGACGTGGAGAAGTTATTTCCCACCATCTTCAGTTTGGGGCTTCCAATTTCGAGCCACTTCGACCAATGTGCGCACGAACACTCCGCTGCCGCCAGCGTCGAGCCACGGTTTGGCGGTCTCAAGAAACGCGGGTCCGGCGATGTCGCAGTGGACCCACGGCTTGCCGCCGACAAACTCTTCCAAGAACTTTCCCGCCGTGATTGCGCCTCCCCAGCGGCCGTCTCCGACGTTCTTGATGTCGGCGACCGGACTCTTAATCTGCTCGGAGTACTCGGCAAACATCGGAAGTTGCCA
>CAZFLF010000977.1:0-3380 GCA_964519825.1 uncultured Pirellulaceae bacterium
ACAGCGCTGGTCATCAGCATCCGCGATCTCGCCAATCGTTCCAACGTCTCCGCGCCGTTCCTGGCCGCCGCGCTGGCCAATAGCGTTGCGACCCAGCCCGGTTTCTACTCGCTGGCCGGTGATCACAGCGGACCGATCGCGATCCGATCGATCACATTTACGGCCGACCCAGCGTCGAACGGCCAATCCGCCACTGGCGCGATCACATTGAACTTCTTCGCTCCGCTGCCGGATGATCGGTACACGCTCCGATTGGCGGACGGCCTGATTGATCCGGCGGGCAACAAGTTGGATGGTGAAGCGAACGCAGCGGAACCGCAATCCGCGCCGATCTTTCCCAGTGGCAACGGCCAAGTCGGCGGTGCGTGGACAGCCCGCTTCACAATCGACAGCCGACCGGAAATCGGCGTCTTCACCGGTTCGACCGTGCAAATCGACGCGAACGGCAATACCGTGTTCGATCCCGAAGGCCAAGATGACGACGCGGTTAACCGCGATCTCACGTTCCATATCGGACTCGCCACCGATGTTCCATTCGCCGGCGACTTCACACCTGCACTTGCGACATCATCCTCAACGTTTGACAAGCTGGGCTCGTACGGAGTTGTCAACCAGGTGTGGCGATTCCTGCTCGACTTCAATCACGATGGTTCCGCCGATTTCATGTCGGTGCCCGACACGGTTTTTCAGAACGCTCCGCTGCCTGGTCTACCCACATCGGCGATTGAATCCTATTCCTTGCCAATTGCCGGCGATTTCTCGACTGCGAAGGCGGGCGACGAAATCGGCCTGTTCGATCCGTTCAATCTGGGTGCGGACCTGCAATCACAGGGCATGCGGTGGATCCTCGACAGTAACGGGGACAACGTATTGACTCCGGCGGACACAGTGATTGTGATCGATACGACGAATTCGTATCAGGAACTCAACCTGCCCAATCCTTCACTGCTGGCTGACATCGAAGCGCGTGCAGCCACCCTGTATCCCGTCCTCGGCGATTTCAACGGCGACGGTCGCGATGATTTCGGCATCTATGATCGGGTGCGTAATCGCTTCTCGTTCGATCTCGACCGGGACGGAATTCGGGACGATGTCATCGATTGGGGATTCGCCGATGCGGAGACGCCGGTTACGGGCGACTTCAACCTGGACGGTATCGACGATCTTGGACTCTGGTTACCCGACAGTCCGTTCCCGATCGTCGGATTGCCGGACGAACCGAATCAAGCACGCGACGGCGTGGGTGAATGGTATTTGCTCGTATCCGATCGAGCTGGTGCGGCGCCGTCTGCGATTTTCAATGCATTCGCCCCCACTCCGCTGGGCAACGACGAGTTCGCAAAATTTGGCGCGTCGGGTGCTCAGCCGGTGTTTGGCAATTTCGATCCGCCGCCGTTTGCCAATACTTCCGCGACGGGTGGTGTGACGGGAATGTCCAATCCGCGCGATGCGCTCGACGTGAATAACGACGGACGCGTCGTCCCGATCGACGTCCTGGTCGTCATCAATGCTCTCAACGAAATGGGAGGGGGCAAGCTGCCTGAGAAAGTATTGACGAACCCGCGGTTCGCGGCTCCGAAGGCTTACTTGGATGCGAATCGCGACGGATCACTATCACCGTTCGACGCGCTGGTGATCATCAATCACCTCAACCGCGCATTGAGTGAAGCGGAGGGAGAAGGGAGTGCACTGGGCGAGGTCGTCGACGTTGGCGCATTCCAGCACGAAAACGGGTCGCATTCCGAGTTTGTATTGCCCCTCTTGGGACCCGCCGCTCGGACGACCCGCGGCGAGCTTACCGCGGCAGTCGCCGACAAACGGCTAGACGACCGCCAGGACCACTCAAGACCAGACGCGGTGCGTTGGGCGAGGTTTGTGAGCAATCCGGCCGCCGAAGCCGCGACGCTAGATGCGACGCTCTCTGGCGAGCTCGATGACCTGCTGGCGGAAATCTTGGACGATACACAAGAGACCGACGGTGATGACGATCTGCTCGATCAGATCTTCGCCGGATGGTAAGAGCTTCGGCGCGTACGCAACAATCTTCGGCCACTCACTTCAAGAGACTGCGTCGTGCATCGTAGTGCTATAATCCGACTTGGTATCGGAGCCTTGCGAATCTCGGAAACGGCGATTGAGAGAGCCAATATGATCAAACCGGAAGACATTTACGATCCCGAATGGATCGAATGGATTCGTATGACTCCGGCCGAGCGCTGGGCGGAAAGCCAGAAACTGTGGGCCACATACCTTGCGTTGGGAGGCTCCCTTGACCCCGAACCCGATTCGGAAAGTCCTTTCTTCGATGAAGAAGAATGGCGTCAAATGTCTACTCATGGGCGGGCAGGCGTGCGTGTTATACGGCGCTGCGGAGTTTAGCCGCGATACCGATCTCGTGTTGATGCCCGACCTGGAAAACCTCGCTCGCGTCCGCGGCGCCTTGCATGAATTGCGAGCCGAATGCATTGCCGTCCCTCCGTTCGAACCGCATTACCTCGAGATGGGCTTGGCGGTCCATTTCCGTTGCCACCATCCGGAAGCCGATGGTTTGCGCGTGGATGTGATGACCAAGCTTCGCGGCGTTGCTCCCTTTGATGACCTGTGGCCACGGCGAACAACGTTGATCGCCGATGGCCAGGAAATCGAAGTGCTCAGTCTGCCCGATTTGGTTCAAGCCAAAAAGACACAATGCGCCAAGGACTGGCCGATGCTCGCGCGTCTGTTGGAGACGAGTTACTTGCAAGGCCGCGACCAGCCGACGCGCGAGCAAATTCTGTTTTGGCTGCGCGAACTGCGGACCCCTGATTTCTTGATGGAAGCTGCGGGGCGTTTTGCCGCGCAATGTGAGCAAGTCATGCGACACCGGCCGTTGCTGCAACTCGCAGGCGCCCGTGACAGCGAAGCTCTTACCGACGCTCTCCACGCCGAACAGCAGCAAGAACGAGAAGTCGACCGTCAGTATTGGCTGCCGCTGCGCGTCGAACTCGAACGCTTACGCCAATCGCGTCGGCGCGAATGACGTCGGCTTCGTGACGGAAACCCACGTTAAGCACATCTTCCCGGTGACGGATGGAACGGCTGCCGACCCGCGTTCATTGGGTGGTGCGAGAGTGGAGTCGTGTTTGATTGTCGGACTCCGTCGGACAAGGGCGGCTGGCCAATATTGAGACCTTTTCTCCTGGCCGACCCATGTGCGGACATGGAGGAGGACACTTGGCAACAGCCGAGCCAGGGAGATCGCGTCAAATCATTACAAAATCCATGGGATATTCCGTTGCCGGTGTCGTTTTCAGCGGTTATTCTGCTGTTATGACTATCTGATGCCCTGTTTTCTTGCCCAATTCTGTCGTCATTGCGAGGATCAGATTTCCGGTGCCGCG
>CAZFLF010000978.1:0-3374 GCA_964519825.1 uncultured Pirellulaceae bacterium
TATCGTATTGTTTGGGAGGATGAAGCCAAAGCTCGCGAAATTGAGCTGTTTGTCGACTACACGCTGGTTGCTGGCGTGGTCCGAGTCGACGCCATTCGCCCCGAAAGAGTCACCTTTTACAGCGTTGATACCAAGCAGCCCATCAGTTCGATCGGTGTACATACCAACACCGGTCGCCGCATGCTATCTAAGCAATACTTGGCATCCCGCGACGGAATCTCGCTGGAAGAGGAGATCCGAATCCAGCACGACCAGCGTGATGAAACGCTAGCGGCAGAAGTCGCGGGCTAAGTCCCTCGTTCGCCGTCGGGTCCTACCTGTCACGGCGAGACGACTTCTCCAGCCCGGTCAACATGGTGCGCTACTTCGACCAACAGAGCGATGGCGAGCGTGTCGGGGCATTTGCTGCGCGCGGCTTCGCATCGGCTTCCTGACCTTGGGCGGGCAGGGCCTGGTCGTCCCTTGGATCAATACGTTCGTCTTCCGGGAGCGCGGGCAGGGACCGGCTGCGCCCCTCCTTCTGGTCAGCCCGTTTAAGCCGTAATCCAGGGCTTAGTCCTGGACGGTCCCGGCGGTACAATCGGGTGGGAGGTAAGCTCATGACCACGCTGCTGGAACAAGCCTTTGCGCAGGCGGCACAATTGTCCTTGCCTGAACAGGAACTGCTCGCGTCCAGGCTGCTCGCCGAACTGGCGGCAGAGGACGAATTCGACCGCGCGCTCGCCCGCTCCGGCAACAAGCTGGCATGCCTGGCCACCGAGGCGCTCGCCGAGCACCGTGCCGGGCTGACTGAGGACTTAGATCCGGCGCAGTTATGAACTCGCACGACCCGGCGGTTCCGCGAGTTGCTGGCAGCCCTGCCGGCCCATGTCCGCCAGCAATCGCCGGAGGCGTACCGGCTCTTTCAACAGAATCCAGCCCACCCGGGCCTACGCTTCAAACAGGTCCATGCGGCCCCGCCGAGCTACTCGGCGCGTGTGGGTATCAGCTATCGGGCAGTGGGGGTGCTGGACGGAGACACGGTCGTCTGGTACTGGATCGGGTCGCACGCCGATTACGACAAGCTTCTGGCGCAGTTGTAGACCGACTGTCGCACACGCCAAACAAGCAAACTCGTAACAGAAAGCCGCTTGAGGAATTGCCGGGACCGTTTGGGACTGCATGGGAACTGAGATTTGATCCAGACAACCAGTTTCGAGTTTTCTACGAAGTTGTGGAAGACGAAAGAACTGTCTGGGTATTAGCAATCGGCGTCAAAGACGGCAATAGATTGTTGATCGCTGGAGAGGAGTTTCAATCATGAGAGTCGCATCATTGGCCGACGTAAAGGCGAAACTCAGCGCCTATCTTCAGAAAGCAGAAACAACAGGCCCAATCGTTATCACTCGCAATGGCAAAGCAGTCGCCATTCTTCTTGTCCCAATCGACGATGACGATCTGGAGCGATTGCTGTTCTCCAGATCTCCACGCTTTCAATCCCTGCTAAACAAGTCAAGAGAGAGCATCAAAGCGGGCAAGGGAATCCCACATAAGGCTTTCTGGAAGGCAGTCAAAGAGAAAAATCGCGTGCCGCGCATCGCAAAGAACTAGCCGCCACCTATTTGGGCTGCCCAACCAGCGGTCGCTCCCGACTTGTCCTTCGCGCTTCCTCCGGTCGTGCTCGGCCAAGCGGGTGACCCGTTACGAGGCAATTTCGCCCAGCTCGCGGAACAATTCCAGCGAGTAAATTCCAGTATCGTGACCGTCACTGAACTGGATCGAATACGCATAGTTGCCGACTGGCTTCATGCCGAGGATTCGCAGGGGTTGCGCCTCGGCTTCCGTCAAAATTGGCAGCAATGCTGGCGGCCGGGGTTGCGACCGTTTTTCACGACAGGTCGCGCAGGGACAGCGGTCGCGAAGTTCGCGAAAGCGATAACTCCGTTTCTGTCCATCGCTCCATTCAATGAGCAATTGGTTGTCAGCGACTAATTTCAGCTGGGTGGGCCAAACACTCATGCCAGTTCTCGCAGCACATTCAACAAGCGATCAACTTCGTCACTGGTGTTGTAATGCACCAGTCCGATGCGGACCATGCCGTGTGGCTCGAGTCCCAAGGCCTCGGTCAGTTGCAACGCATAATAATTGCCGTGCCAAACAAAGATCCCGCGGTCGGCTAACCGCTGAGCCAACTCGATCGCTTTGAACCGACGATGCGTGATCGACAGAGTCGGCAATCGCTCCCGAAGCCGGTCGGCGTCGGTAATGCCCCAGACTTTGATATCCTGCATTTCCGCCAAACCGGCCAAGAGCCGTCGCACGAGTTCTGTTTCGTAGGCGCGAATCCCGGTGAATGCCGCGGTTAGTGCGCCCCTGCGATCCGATACCTTTGGCGCCAAGGCCCGGCCCACATCGGCAAGGTATTCGATTGCGGCCACGACGCCGGCAATCGATTCGTGGCTTTGCGTGCCCGTCATCCACTTGTCAGGCAACTCGTTCGATGCGGGACGAACTTTGTAGGCGGGCAGCTCTTCGAGCAGATCGCGTCGACCCCACATGATTCCCACGTGCGGGCCGAAGAATTTGTACGCCGAGCAGGCCAAAAAATCGCACCCTAACTGCCGCACATCCATCATCGCGTGCGGCGCGAAGTGGACCGCATCCAAGAAAGTCCAGGCACCAACTTGGTGAGCCCATTCACAAATCTGCTGCACTGGATTGATGGTTCCCGTAGCGTTCGACGCGCACCCAACCGCCACGAGTCGAGTTCGCGGGGACAGCGCCGACTGCAGGCTGTCGAGGTCGAGCGTGCAATCCTCGCGGCGAATCTCGACGTATCTCACTACCGCTCCCGCATCTCTTGCGGCTAACACCCAGGGGGAGACATTGGCATCGTGGTCCAGTCGCGTCACCACGACTTCATCGCCGGCTCTCCATCGTTGCGACACGGCACGCGACATTGCGAAAGTTAGCGACGTCATGTTTTGGCCAAAAAAGACAGCATTCGGGTCGTCGGCCCCCAGCAGATCCGCCGCAGCTTGATGTGCCTCGGCCAACAAAGCATCGCTTTCGACGCTTGTTGCAAATACTCCGCCGTGATTGGCGTTCCTCTTGATCAAGTAGCTACAGATCGCGTCGATGACCGTCTGGGGCACCTGGGTTCCGGCCGGGCCGTCGAAGAACACAGCCGCCAGGCCGGCGACTTGCCGCGTCAATGCTGGAAACTGCTGGCGCAACTGATTGATCAGCTCCGGGGTCAGACGACTCATGCTGTGCTCCGTAAATCAACAAAACGCTGTCCTTTGCCCTCAAAGCGTGGCAACGAGCCAACCGGCACGCAACGCATCTCGACGCGCAAGCCCAGCCGCAGCCGGAATTCATTGAGGATCCGCTCG
>CAZFLF010000979.1:0-3362 GCA_964519825.1 uncultured Pirellulaceae bacterium
GGAACTTTTGCGCGAGCTGGTCGACAACTCGTTGTGACGCAGCGGCATTCTTCATCTTGATTGCTATCAACGTGGATTGACTGTTGATCCGAGCGGGCTTTTCCATCCAGGTCAGCATGGTGAACCGGCCGGCAACCGCTTGGACGACGTCCTTTTCCAAGTCGAGGCCGACTCGATCCGTGATCGGCTGCAGCACCTGTTGCTTCCAGACTCCTTCGCCACCCCGGAACTGTTCGTAAAGTCGGACGATTTCGTTGTAGGTTTTGGCAACGTCCCAATTCCACGTGGTGTAGGAGGCGGTGTCGGCGGGAACCCATGGCTCAGGCGTGACGTCGCCCGACTGCAGAGCCAAGGCATCGATGACTCCTTTGCGCGGGTTATCGAGCAAGATGTGCGTGTGGAAGACGCCGTCGAATTCTTCTGTGCCGAACAAAAAGCTGCCGCCGACCCCTTTCAGTCCGTCCAGCCCAAGTCCTTGCACGATTGCCAACGTAAACTGCGCGTTCGTATTGCCGCGTCCCGCCCGCCGTGCGATCTCAATTGGATCTGCGTACCAGGTGATTTGCGGCTCTTCACCTTTGCCACCCATAGAACGATTCATGATTGATGTGAATTTGCGATTGTCCGCCAAAGTCATCGTGCCTTGCTCTTGTTCGCCGTTCCACATGGCGAGCAATTGTTTCGTGAGATTCACATCTGTGGAAAACACGACCGAATTGTCCTTGATGAAGTACACGATCTTGCGCTGCTGTTGCGAGCCCGGTACTTCGTGGATCACCAGCTCCACGTCGCCGATCACTTCGCTGGTCCGCGTGCCGCCGCGATTGACTAACTCCTGCTGGCCACGGTCCAACAACTTTTGCATGGTGAGGATACGATCACCGCAGTCGAGCCACGCGATCAATTGTGGTCTCCCTTCCGCTGGTGCCACGACCGCGACACAGACTTCGCCTTGGGGAATCGCCAACAAATCATTGAGTGGAGCACCGACCTTGTCCTCGACCTGCTTAAATGCATCCACCGCCGATTGCCAAAGTTGGCCGAGCAATGGCTTGAGCTGTTCGTCTTGGGCCATCCGACCGGTGGCGGTTTGTTTGAACTTCTCGCGCAGCTCCGGCATGTTCGCCACGCGAACGTAGAAGAGTGTCTGTTCGGGCAACAACTTAGGCGCGATCGGCCGCTCGGCGCGTGCCGCCAGCGGGGTCGTCAATACCCACAGGGCAGCCGCAAAGCCAATCGAAACAGGCCAACCAAGGTTCATCTTTCTCAGCACGTCAAAATCTCCCGGTTCGGTAGTTTGTTCCTGGCAGTCGTATCCGAATACCCGTCGCCTGGCAACGAGGTTTCAGCCATAGGTTCGCTGCCAAGGGAGATTTGTTTGACTCAAACTTGCCCTGAACGGCAAAGTTAGGGACACTGACTGCGGTGGCACAGTCGTCGCGAACGGGATTCGCGAGCTTCCATCAACTTTGGGCCATCGACTAGACCGATGCCTCCATAGAGAACATGGAGTTCAGTTTATGAACGTTCGTTTGACTTGCTCGAGATGTTTGTTGTTGGCAGTGGGTTTGTGCAGCTCAGCAAACGCGCAACAAGGGGGAACCGGAGGTAGCGGTGGAGGTAGCTCTGGAGTCCCAACCACCGGAGGTGCCAGTTCTACCTTCGGTGGCTCGACGTCGAATATGTCTTCGATCGGGTCCACAACTTCCGGTACGTCGGGAACAACGACTACGGGAGGTCTGAAGACTGTGATCTCGCGTCCAGGCTTCCTTAGTCCGGTCGGCAAGTTAGGAGTTTTCACCCCCTCCAACACAAGTGCCACTTCGACGTCGACTCGATCGGCGGGCACGGGATTGACCGGTATCTCCTCTACGCGGCTCGGGGGCATAACCGGATTGGGTGGACTTGGCGGACTCAGTGGCCTGTCGGGACGGAATACGGGAGCGAACGCATCGAGTAGCACAACTCAGCTTCGGATCCCAATGCGTGTGGCAAGTAACGCGGCAGTAACTGGGGCCGCGCGGTCAGCAGTTTCCAGTCGCTTTGCTCAACGGCTCACTCGGCTGCCAGGTTTGCAGACGACGGGAGAGGTCACGATGCAGATTGAAGGGCGGACGGCGGTGCTGCAGGGTAAGGTGGCGTCCAAGGAGCAGGGGGCGCTTGTCGGCCGCCTAGCCCTCCTCGAACCGGGAATCTCGAACGTTCGAAACGAGCTGGCCGTGGACCCGGGTTTGGTCCGTCCGGAGACGCTGCCGTCGGCACAGGGATCGACGGGAGCTGGGGCGGCGGGAACGCCGTAGGGATTGGCGGCAATTGATTGACTGGCCGCGTCGTTGCGTTCAATTCATTCAGGCTTACCTGTTGCGCAACTGGGACATCGGCGTTCTGAGACAACCGTCTTTGCAGGGCAGGTGTCAAATGGATAGTCGAAGTGCGTAATCGCGGCGCGGGGAGTTGCGAGACGGTATGACTCGAAAACGACGCCGCGCTGATTCCCTCCCGCGATGGCCGATGCGCGAGAGGCTGGATTCCTGATTGCTCCTGGGACGATAGCTGCGGCAACTGCGGTTCGGGCAAAGCATTTGGGGAATTATTTCCAGGTAGCACATTCATTGCCTGCTGCCCCATCACAACTTGCCCGCTTGTCGCAGTGAAAACGGGAACCAGGCTGATTTGGCATTGATCCCCGCCCACGGCATCCCACGGAATCCAAATGCTGTAGGAGGCACCCAGATCTGAATCGCTGTAGTGCTTGGTGAATTGGTCTGGCGTGAATGCAAATTTTCGCTGCGGCTGACCCGGTTGATGCGGATTGTGTGCGTCGTCGTACGCATACACGACCATTTGTCCCTCAACCGGCACCGCTTGATTCTTGTCGTTATAGAAGTAGATCCGCCCGCCGAAGCCCCGCGTAGGAGGCTTGCCCGGCTGCGTGATGGTATCCGGCGACCAAATCGCAATCATTTTTGACGGGGTCTCGAATTTGCTCGACTTGATCCGCGCTTCCGGCGACCACGGCAGCTTCTTCTTCCACTCCTTATCGAGCGCGGTGCAACCCGTGAAAAACGCAATCGCCGATATCAACGTCCAGCAGGAGATTCGTTTCATAGGAGTGAGCGGGAGTTAGAGGTCATTAGTTATTCAGTAGTTGCAAGTTTCAGGTTGAGCGTTCAGGTTGAGCGTCGCTGGCTTTACTCCGAAGGAGTTGTGGCACATAGCCCAGGGTTGCCCGCGCATGCGGGCTACCCTGGGAGAGCGCGAACAGAGGCGATCTACCCCGAAGGGGTTGCGGCCTTCGAGAATTGCAGATGACAGAACCCCGTTGGGGTACGCGCATCGGTGGAATCTCTCTCCCAGGGTAG
>CAZFLF010000980.1:0-3361 GCA_964519825.1 uncultured Pirellulaceae bacterium
GGATCGCAAGGCGCCTAAACCGTTCGGGCATGGACTGGGCGTCGGCGATGTCGACGGCGACAAGCGACTCGATTTGCTCACCAAGGATGGCTGGTACCAGCAGCCCGCGTCGCTCGAAAGTGACCCCGCGTGGACCTTTTATCCCGCACCGTTCGCGCCGGCAGGTGGAGCGGAGATGTACGCCTACGATGTCGACGGTGACGGTGACAACGACGTGATTACAAGCCTGCAGGCACATGAATTCGGGCTGGCCTGGTACGAGCAGCTGCAAGACGGCGACCGCCGCGTGTTTCGACAGCACCTGATCATGGGCAAAACTGCGGCCGAGAATCGTTACGGCGTCCTGTTCAGTGAACCCCATTCGGTCCAACTCGCCGATATCGACGGAGATGGATTAAAGGACATCGTCACCGGTAAAACTTATTGGTCGCATCACACGCAGAGCCCGATGTGGGATGCCGGCGCGGTCGTCTATTGGTTCAAGCTGTCGCGCGGAAAGGACGGCGTCGATTGGATTCCCTATCAGGCCGACGGTGAGGCGGGCATCGGCCGGCAAGTCATCGTCGAGGACATCAACGGTGACAAACTTCCCGACATCGTTGTCGGCGGGATGAAGGGGGCTCACGTCCTCACGCACCATCGCGACAAGGTCAATGAACAGGTCTGGCGCGCCGCGCAACCCAAGCCGCGGCGCGAAATGGCCAACGGACTCAAACCCGAAGAAGCGGCCGAGCATATGACCGTGCCGCCAGGCTTCCGAGTGCAGCTCGCAGCCGGCGAACCACAAGTGCATCAACCCGTCGCGTTCGCACTCGATCCTCGCGGCCGAGTGTGGGTCGCGGAGGCTTATACCTATCCGATCCGCGCTCCGGAAGGAAAGGGCTCCGACAAGATCGTTATCTTGGAGGACTCCGACGGCGACGGGACGCTCGACAGCCGCAAGATCTTTGCCGAAGGTTTGAATCTCGTCAGCGGACTGGAACTCGGATTCGGTGGGGTGTGGGTTGGCGCACCGCCGTACTTGATGTTCATCCCGAACCACAATGGCGATGACAAGCCGGATGGCGAGCCGCAGATTTTGCTAGACGGATTCGGTTATCACGACACGCACGAAATACTGAACTCGTTCATTTGGGGACCAGATGGCTGGTTGTACGGCTGCCACGGCGTCTTCACTCATTCGCGAGTTGGTAAGCCCGGTACACCCGACGATCAGCGTACGCCGCTGAATGCTGGCATCTGGCGCTATCATCCGCTGCGGCATGAGTTCGACATTTTTGCCTGGGGCACGAGCAATCCGTGGGGAGTCGACTTCAATGATCGTGGTCAGGCGTTTTGCACGGCCTGTGTGATTCCCCATTTATTCCACGTGATCCAAGGAGCGCGGTATCAGCGCCAGGCGGGGCAGCACTTCGACCGCTTCGCCTTCGATGACATCAAGACGATTGCTGACCACGTTCACTATGCTGGCAATATCCGCGATCATGCGTGGTGGGGGCACGAGCCGACGAAGTTGGCTTCCGACACTTCGTCGGCGGGGGGCGGCCACGCGCATTGCGGTGCAATGATTTATCTCGGCGACAACTGGCCGGCCGAATACCGCAATCGCATTTTCTTCAACAATGTTCACGGCAACCGCGTCAATTGCGATGTGCTCGAACCAAGTGGCTCCGGATATGTCGGCAAACACGGACGCGATCTGCTGATGGCGAACGACCATTGGTTTCGCGGAATCAATTTGAAATACGGTCCCGATGGCGGTGTCTATTTGATCGACTGGTATGACAAGAACGCCTGCCATCGAGTCAATCCGCAGATCTGGGATCGCACCAACGGCCGCATCTACAAGATCACCTATGTCGGTGATGGAACAAAGAAGATCGAGTCCGTGCCGCGAGTCGACTTGGCGAAGCTCACGGAAGGCGAGTTAATCGCGTTCCAGCAGCACGACAACGACTGGCATGTGCGCATGTCGCGGCGACTGCTGCAGGAACGGGGAATCAGCCCGAAGGGGAGCCAGGAGCTGATTTCCCAACTCCACTCGGCAAAGTCCGCTCCGGGAAGCTTACGGGCTTTGTGGACGTTGCACGCGGCGGGCAAGCTGACGGATGACGTTGCCGTGGCACTGCTGAACCATGCTGACGAGCATCTGCGCGCTTGGGCGGTGCAACTGCTCATGGAAGATCGAACCCTACCAACCGATGTATCGGCGATGTTCACCGTGTTGGCGACGAAGGATCCATCCCCCGCGGTACGCCTTTATTTGGCCTCCGCGCTCCAACGGCTTCCCGTCGCGGACCGTTGGTCGTTGGCCGAGGCGCTGGTCGCACACGCCGAGGACGCGAAGGACCACAACCTACCATTCATGTACTGGTATGGCATTGAGCCGCTCGTCCCAACTGATCCTGCGCGGGCGATCGCGCTGGCCTCTAGGAGTAAGATTCCACTGGTGACAAGTTTCATCCTGCGGCGAGCCGCGTCCGAGGATCAGACGCTGGACAGCGTCGTGGCGGCACTGGCAGAGGCAGACGGGACTGACCGACAAAAGCTGTTACTTGGCGAAATGCTCCAGGCGTTCGAAGGTCGTGTGAACATCGCTATGCCGAAAAGCTGGACCCGCGCCTATGAAAAACTTGCCAAGGGTCAGCAGGTCGAAATTCGCGACCTGGCGGACCAAGTCGCCGTCATCTTTGGCGATCACCGTATTTTCCCGCGTCTGCGGAAGCTGCTGACCGACTCGACTGCGACTCCCGCGCAGCGCAAGCAGGCGCTCGACATTTTGGTACGTGGCCGTGACGCGGATGCCGCCGAGTCGTTTCGTGCAATCCTGACCGATGCAAAATTGCGCGGAGCCGCGATTCGCGCCTTGGCCGCTTACGACGATGCGAAAACGCCACCGGTCGTGTTAGCCGCCTACGGCTCGTTGGCCGAAGCGGAGAAACGTGATGCCATCAGTACGTTGGTCTCACGTCCGGCGTTTGCGCTCGCACTGCTCGATGCGATCCAGCAGGAAAAGGTTCCGCGCACTGACATGCACGCCTACCATGTGCGGCAATTGCTCGGCTTCAACAATGAGGGCTTGAATAAGCGGATTCAAGAAGTCTGGGGAGACATTCGCGCCACGAATCAGGATAAGCAGCAGCAAATCACCAACTTGAAGAAGCAACTGGGACCCAGAAGACTCGCTGCGGGAGACGTTTCGAACGGCCGCCGCATTTTCGCCAAGAATTGTGCGAGCTGTCACACTTTGTTCGGCGAAGGCCAGAAAGTCGGACCCGATATTACCGGTTCGAACCGCGCGAATCTCGATTACATACTGGAAAACATCCTTGATCCCAGTGCGGTACTCGGCAAAGACTAT
>CAZFLF010000981.1:0-3360 GCA_964519825.1 uncultured Pirellulaceae bacterium
CCGTTAACCGCCGATCTGGTACATCGCCCGTTCCGGCCGGAGGAACTCCGGCGAATCAATGCCGTGTCCCGGCTTCTTCGCCGCGACACACTGGCGTACCAGTTCGTCCAGGTCATCGTCCGTGCCACCGCTGCGAAATAGTCCGCGGACGTCCCACTCGACGGTTGAAAACAAACAATTGCGGATTTTTCCTTCGGCGGTAATACGCAGCCGGTTGCAATCACCGCAGAATGGCTGCGATACCGGGTTAATGAATCCGATACGACCACGACCGTCGGCGAAGCGGAAATCGACCGCAGGCTGGCTGGGATCAGGACGATCGTCGGCCTCCAGCGGACCGAACGCGTCTTCCAATCGGCGGCGAATCTCGTCGCCCGGGAGCACCTGGTCCATTTGCCAGTTCCCCTCGGCGTCGAGCGGCATGAATTCGATAAATCGCAATTCAAAATCGTGGTCGCGGGCAAATTGCCCGAGCGGCACGATTTCGTTTTCAGTAATGCCGCGAATCGCGACTGCGTTCAAACGAATGCGTTCGAAACCAACGCGTTTTGCGGCGAAGATCCCCTCGAATACGCGTTCCAATCCCTCCCGGCGCGAAATGCGTTGAAACGTAGCTTCGGACATCGCGTCCAGGCTGATGTTGACTCGGCGCAATCCCGCAGTCCGAAGAGCGGCGGCCTGTTCCGCAAGTAATATTCCGTTCGTGGTCAGCGCCACGTCGCGAATGCCCGGAATGACTACGAGTTTTTCCACAAGCCGATGCAAGTCAGTCCGCACCAGCGGCTCGCCGCCGGTTAATCGCAGCTTGTTGACTCCCATCCGCGCGACCACGCCGACGAAACGCTCGATTTCCTCAAACGTGAGCAACTCGTGACGAGGCTTGAATTGTACGTTTTCATTGGGCATGCAGTAGAAACAGCGAATATTACAGCGATCGGTAACGCTGATTCGCAAATTCGTATGCACGCGGCCAAAAGAGTCGACGATGGGAAGCATGATGCGGTCTTTCGTCAATTACAGTCCCGGATGAACCCATTCGCTGGTTCCATCCGTCCAGTTCTCTTGCTTCCAGATTGGCACAACTTGTTTGAGAGTGTCAATGAGCCATTGCCCCGCCTCGAAAGCGTCACGGCGGTGTGGAGAGCTCACCGCCACGGCCACGCTGGCATCACCGACCGGCAAGTGGCCCAGTCGGTGCACAATCACACACTCGCACAGCGGCCAACGACGACGGGCCTCGGACTCCAACTCCTGCAGCTTCCGCTCAGCCATTTCCGGATAGCATTCGTAATCGAGTGACGCCGTCCGTAGCTCGCCAGTCACTTCACGCGTTGTTCCCAAAAACAAAACCACTGCACCGGCAAGGTTGGATTGCACCTCCTGCAAGATGCCTGAAGTATCGATCGGTTCGTGCGTCAAGGCGATCATAATCCGAAGTATTTTCTACTCGGTGCTGCAACGGGAATGAAGTGGATCGTATGCAGTATATACTTGTCGCGACGGCGATGGCACAAATCGTTTAACCGCAAGCCGCAGGCGTGCGCGTAATTGGCGGCTGCCGCCAGCCACCCGGACGCGCACGCCTGCGGCTTGCGGTCAAACGAGCCAATCTCACGGTTGTGGCTGATTTCCTCCAACCCACGCACCGCATCATGAAAAACTCCATTCATTGGCGTTTCGCTTTGTTTATCGCTGCCGCAGCCTGCTTTGGCTTGCAGTTGTTCGCGGAGGATCCACCGTTTGGTCCGGAGTACCCACAATTGGACTCCGCAGCCACCGGGGATTGGTGGACCAAGAAACCGGAAACCGCGGGCAAATCGCCCGCCAAAAAGGCGCCGGGGAGGAAAGCTCAGGCCAAGAACGCCGAGCCAATTGTGGAAATGAACGTGCCTCGAGACCAGGTTGTCGCATTCGCGTTGTACACACACGACCGTGGAGTGTTGAAGCTGAGCGCGCAGCTTTTTCCGTTGATGCCGGATGAACCACGCGAAGCTCGGTTGGAGCTTCTACGGAACGGTACATGGCGCGAGGCGGGAAGATCCCGTATTGAGTATCCGGGCTGGGACGCTCATTTCCGCGTAGAGCAATGGGACAACACCCAGAACGTCCCCTACCGCGTGCGACACGGCGCGGCGGCGCTGTTCGAAGGACTCATTCGACGCGATCCGGTCGACCAGGTCACGGTCGTAGTGGGGACGCTGTCTTGCAATTCCAGCCGCACGAAGGGTCCGCGCGCGGAGATCGTCAACAATCTCAAGACTCAGAATCCCGATCTGCTATTCTTCGCCGGAGACCAAACGTATCACCACACACAACACACCGCTGGCTGGCTGGAGTTTGGCCTGCAATTCCGCGACATTCTTCGGGACCGACCCTCCGTCACCATTCCCGACGATCACGACGTGGGTCACGGGAACCTGTGGGGAGAAAATGGTAAGAAATCGCTGACCGCGGTGGGACACGACGGCGGTTATATCTATCCGGCGTCCTATGTGAAACAAGTCGAACGGGCGCAAACGTGGCATCTGCCCGACCCGCCAGATTCCGGTCCGGTCGAACAGGGAATCGGCGTGTATTTCACTTCGCTACGCGTCGGTGGTGTGGACTTCGCCATTCTCGAAGACCGCAAGTTTAAGAGTGGTCCGTCTGGAAAAATTCCGCAAATGGGCCCACGTCCGGATCATATCACGGACGACAACTATGATCGGCGGACGATTGACTTGCCCGGACTGCAACTACTCGGCGAACGGCAACTCCGCTGGCTCGATGGCTGGACGGGGGATTGGACAGGTGCGCAGCTCAAGTGCGTCCTGTCGCAAACCGCGTTCTGCGGCGCGGTGCATCTGCATGGTCAGTCGACGAATCGCCTGCTCGCCGACCTCGATTGCAACGGCTGGCCGCAAAGCGGACGCAACGCTGCGCTGACGATCATCCGTCGCGCGTGGGCCCCGCATCTGTGCGGAGATCAGCATCTCGCGGTCGTGGTGAAACATGGAATCTTGCGCCATGGTGACGGTCCATGGAGCTTCACCTCGCCAGCCATCGTTAACACAATCTACGGCCGCTGGTGGCATCCCGCCGATGACCAACCGGGCCGAAATCCGCGCCCCAACAACCCGTTACCCTGGACCGGCGAGTATGAAGACGGGCTCGGTAACCGGATCAACCTACTCGCTTACGCCAATCCCGGCGACGTGACGGACGAGAAGCAACGTGGAGACGGATACGGCCTCGTGCGATTCAACAAGCAGCGTCGAACCGTGACCTTCGAGTGCTGGCCACGGTTTGCCAAAGTTGGCGACGGTGACCGGGCGCAGTACCCCGGTTGGCCGATCACGGTCTCGATGGATGAGAACGACG
>CAZFLF010000982.1:0-3354 GCA_964519825.1 uncultured Pirellulaceae bacterium
CAGCCGCCGGAGTTCTTCGACGGTGAGCAGTTCCGGTGTCGTCGCGCCAGCATCGTGATAAATCAGTTCGTGCCGCACGGTCCCGTCGATGTCGTCCGCTCCGTACGACAGAGCGGCTTGTGCCGTGCCGATGCCAAGCATGATCCAGTAAGCCTTGACGTGCGGGATATTGTCGAGCATCAGCCGGCTGACGGCGATCGTCCGTAGATCCATGATCGCCGACGGCTTGGAGATGTGGGCCAGCCCGGTGTTGTCCGGATGAAAGGCCAACGGGATAAACGTCTGAAACCCGCCCGTCTCATCCTGCAGCTCGCGCAGCCGAATCAGATGATCAACGCGGTGATAAGCATTCTCGATGTGGCCATACAACATGGTGCAGTTGGTCTTCAGCCCCATCTGATGGGCTGTGCGGTGGATATCGAGCCACTTCGAGGCGTCGGCCTTGTGTTCGCAAAGCTCGCCGCGAACTTCAGGATGGAAGATCTCCGCACCACCCCCCGGCATGCTACCGAGCCCGGCGTCGATCATATCCTGCAGGATCGACCGGACCGGTTTGCGCGTCAGGAATTCGAACCAGTTGATTTCGACGCCGGTCCAGGCTTTCAGATGCAGATTCGGATAGGCATCGTGTAACAGCCGCACGAGTTCCACATACCAGTCGTATTTCTTCTGATGGTGCAATCCGCCGACAATGTGCATTTCTGTGCAGCCGTTTTCGACTGCTTCTCGTCCGCGGGCGAGAATCTGCTCGTCGCTCATGACATACCCTTTGGCGTCGCGCAAGTCGGCTCGGAACGCACAAAAGGTGCAGCGATAGACACAGACGTTGGTGGGATTCAGATGGGTATTGATGTTGTAGTAGGCGTAGTTGCCGTTGATCCGTTCACGGACCTCGTTTGCCAACACACCGACTTCATGCAGCGGAGTCGCCGGATCCGAGAGAAGCAAGCCATCCTCGGCCGAAAGGCGTTGTCCCGCGGCCACTTTATCGCGTATTGACGCAAGCGTCGGTTGGGTCGGGCGAATCAACATGCGAAGGTACACTCCAATATCGCAACTCCGGCTGTGAGCAACAGGTTAGCTCATGCCAGCAGTGCGACAATCACGTCCAGGGGTCACGGCCAACAGGCAGTCTACTCGGAACCCGGCTTCCGAACCGCAAAATGTAGAGCTGCATTAACAAGTTGTCCACGGACCGGCCGCTCGGTTCACCTTGGACGCCGGCCGGGTTCCCGATATCATGTCGCGGCTTTTGATGAACTCCGTTGCTGGCTGTGTTTTCACAAGGTTTCCTTCCATGAGCGAGTTTCGGGTTGAACGCGATTCCATGGGGGAGGTACAAGTCCCCGCGAAAGCGTTCTATGGCGCGCAAACGCAACGGGCCGTGGAGAATTTTCCGATCTCCGGTTGGACCTTGCCACAAGCACTGATCCACGCGCTGGGACTGGTGAAGTATGCCAGCGGCGTCGCCAATCGCGATCTCGGCAAACTCAGTGGTTCGGGCAAGAAGCGGCTCGATGAGAATCAAGTCGCCGCGATGCTGCAGGCGTGCCGTGAGGTCGCCGAAGGCAAATTCGACGGCGAGTTCCCGATTGACGTGTTTCAAACCGGATCGGGCACGTCGAGCAACATGAACTGTAATGAGGTGATTGCCAACCGCGCCATCGAGATTTGCGGCGGCGACCGCTTCCAAGCCGATAAGCCGATCCACCCCAACGACCACGTCAACATGGGGCAAAGCACGAACGACATCTTTCCCACCAGTATCCACGTCGCGGTTGGAGTCCGGATCAAGACCGATTTGATTCCGGCGTTGCAACGCTTCGCGGATGTGCTGACTAACAAAGCCAAACAGTGGGACAAGATCATCAAGATCGGCCGCACGCATCTGGCCGACGCCACGCCATTGCGGCTCGGTCAGGAAGTTGGCGGCTTTGCCAGACAGTTGCAGCTTTCCGTGCAGCGAGCCCAACAGGCAATTGCCGAGATCGTCGAATTGCCGGCAGGGGGCACTGCGGTCGGTACCGGCATCAATACGCACCCCGAGTTCGGTCGGCGCGTGGCGAAAGTGCTGGCGGACGAAACGGGCATACCATTCATCGAAGCGGTCAACCATTTCGAGGCCAACGCACAACGCGACGGCTTGGTCGCTTGCCACGGCCAGTTACGGACCATCGCGTCAACTTTGTTCAACGTCGCGAACAATATTCGCTGGCTCGGTTCAGGTCCGCGCTGCGGCTTTTACGAATTGCAGCTTCCGGATCGACAGCCAGGCAGCTCGATCATGCCCGGCAAAGTCAATCCGGTCATGTGCGAGAGCATGATGCAGGCAGCCGCGCGAGTCTTTGGCAACGACACGACGATCGGGATGAGCGGAGCGGCGGGAGGTAATTTCCAACTCAACATTATGATGCCGGTAATGGGGCACGCCGCACTGGAGAGCGTGCAACTCATGGCCGCCGTGTGCCGCGCGTTTGTCGACTTCTGCGCCGAGGAGATGGAAGCCAACGCCGAAGTCTGCGAGGCGGCGGTCGAAAAGAGCTTGGCAATGGTGACCAGCTTGAATCCGTTACTCGGCTATGAGAAGGCGGCGGCTGTGGCGAAACAGGCCTTCAAGACCGGCAAGACCGTTCGCGAAGTGTGCCGGGAAGAGGGCTTTTTGCCGGAGAGCACGCTCCGCGATGCCCTCGATCCGTGGCGCATGACCGAACCGCAGGAATAAGTTCGCGTTTGGCAGTTTTGGAGTGCGGGGATTCATCACCGCTTTGGGATTTTGTTCAGGAGTTGTAGTTACGAAATAACACAAAATCCTAAAGCGGCGACCAGTCGCACGCAGTCCAAAAGTGGAGTGCGGGGATTCATCACCGCTTTGGGATTTTTGTTCAGGAGTTTTGGCGACAACTTGTCGTCTCTTTTGTCCGGTGCCCGGCGCCGGACAGCTTTCACGGAGGAGTCAGACGATGACACGGATGAATCGTACTTTCGGTCTCGCGTTTCCCGCGGTGCTCTGGTTCTTGGCAGCAATTCCTGGAGTGCTGATCGCGGACGATGCGAAATCGGTCATCGAGCAGGCTTATCAGCGGACCACGGAAGCCAAGACGATCGACGACTATTCCGCAATCATTCGTCTCTGTGGAGAGGCCGAACGGGCGGGGCTCAAGAAAGATCAAGCGGATTATGTCAAAAGCCTCCTGGCATGGGCTCACAATCGTCGCGGTGAGGTCTTCACCGAGCAGGCGACGCAGGCCCACGTCGACGGGCAGACTCAACAAGCGAGCCAACTTGACGGCAAAGCGCTGGCCGATTTCGAGGCTTCGCGACAACACGATGCCAAACGCTGGAAGACTTGGCACA
>CAZFLF010000983.1:0-3349 GCA_964519825.1 uncultured Pirellulaceae bacterium
TGTGCGATCGTTGAACCGAATCATCAAATGCTCGGCGATCTTACCATCCAAGTCGTGGCCTGCTTGTCGTGGGACCTTGGAATGGAGGCACTGCGATGCAAGGCTTGGGCCAACCAAAAAGGCGGCTGGCATCGTCAAAGGGAAAGAAACATAACGTGAATCGGCAAGCTCCTGCAAAGTAATTGTACCACTACCCGAAAACTGTCGCTCTTGTGCGGATCTAGTGAATGAGATTAGTTTCCAGTCCAAGACGTCGCTTTTGTCATCAATTGTTGCCCGTTGCGCCGTGTAACCGATGTACCGGGGCGTGTCACGATCCGGAAGATAGCCTCGGGAATGCAAGAAAGCGCGCTGGAACTCGATAACTTGCCGCTCGAATGGAACGAGAGCCGTGACTAAGACGAGTTGACGATTTGCCGCCGCCTTTTCATCAAAAGAAAATTCCTGGCCGGACAGTATCGTTACTTCCACATCCACCGGTGCGAACACGACGGGATCCGTGCGGAGCGTTTCCGAGGTTGCTTGTTTCGGATCCGATGTCGTGCGTTGTTCATTAACGGCTGAGGGGCCGGCCATGCACCATCCCGATGCATAAGTCAGAAAGATGATCAACAGGAGTTTCGAGCCGATGTGGATCACACGTCCCATGAACGCTCGCTTACAACTCAGAACGCACTTGTCTCCGATACGATTTGGCATTCTTGAGATGCTCCTTCAGCCAAGAGGTATTCGTCGTCAGGGCCAGCCTAGCGATCGATTCTTCAATGTTGTCGTATTCGCTGACGGCGGCCTTCGTGGCCGTTTGAAACAAATAATTCAATCCCGTCAAGAAGAAATTATATATCGGAGAATTCATGTTTTGAGTCCCCGCTGGCAAAATCTCTGCACTTGCAACCCTCAATTTCCGGGCCGACAAGATTCTTTTAACTTACCAATCGCCTGCTAAGTCAGTCCTCTTGGGACCAGCATTCGGCACGTTGCTTATTGTTTGCACCCCCCCCAACGCCGTGTCGCTCTGCCCACTGTTCGGGACGTTGGTCGAGTTATTCGAATGGATCATGATTCCATCCCGAACAAAGGCACACCGACTTGCTTCTCAATGAAACATACCCCACAATGATACCCCATTACTTTGTGGGGTATCATAAAATCGTGCTCGCCAAGTTGCGAACTTTTTCGTTGTTAGGCATCGACGCATTGCCGGTGGAGGTCGAGGTCGATGTGTCGCCGTGCGCGCTGCCCAAGACGCTGTTAGTGGGGTTGCCGGAGGCGGCTGTGAAGGAGAGCACACACCGCGTCGAGCGAGCGATTGTCAATTCGGGGTTTCTCCGGCCGCAGGATCGCGTGGTGATCAATCTTGCTCCTGCCGAGCTTCCCAAGCAAGCTTCTTCATTCGACTTGCCGATCTCACTGGGAGTCTTGGCGGCGAGCGGTCAGTTGGCGTCGGAGTTGTTCGAGCAATACGCGGTAGTGGGTGAGTTGTCGTTGGAAGGAAAAACCCGACCGGTCAAGGGTGCTCTTTCGATGGCGATGGCTGCCGCCAAACAAAAGGGTCTGGTGGGACTTGTCGTCTCCACGGAGAGCGCCGGAGAGGCCGCGGTAGTGGAAGACATTCAAGTCATCGCGGTCGATAGTCTCGCGCAAGCCGTCGCGTTCTTTGCTGGACACCTAGAGATCGAACCGACCCCTTCGCGACTGTCGCTTTTGTTCGAAGAGCATTCCGCGTACGAGGACGACTTTGCCGACGTTCGTGGCCAGGAGATGGCGAAGCGGGCTCTGACGATTGCGGCCGCTGGCGCCCATAATTTACTAATATTCGGGTCAGTTACACCTCCTGCTTTAGAATGGTCGGATGATCGCATGAAGATCAAAGTCTGGCACCTGGGAACAACTGTGGCCGCAGCGGCGGATTCTCTGCAGAAAATGCTGGGGGTGTCAGCTTGGGAATCACTTGTTTAAGGGAAGCAAGTTTTCATTTGTGTAGCCAAGTATTTGGGCAACCGAAATCGAAGCGTCATCGTCGCCGGTCGTTGGCGCGAACCTTCCATCTGGCCGACTCTTTAGAAAAAAAAGGAACGTGGGGCTCCTCTTTGTATCAGCGGCACGATCTCGAAGCACTGGAAATGAAGGACCATTGCCAAGTGTCGCGACGCCGTCTCTATATCGAAAGTGCAAAAACTTGATTGTCTTGAGCGGCTTATCTCCCTTTAGCACAGCATGGATTCGAATTTCGCTCTCAAGGCCCTCTAGGTATTTTGGAAGAAACTCGCTGTTTTCAACGACCTTCGTGGATGTTACCGCTCCGATGCACACGACTTCCGAGTCAGACCAAAGCATTTCATAAGTCCACGCTTTGACGGGTCTGGCGTCTATTTCATTTGTTGGAATTAGCAAAACGAGGAACACAACTGATATCGCGCTCAAATTTATTGGCCAACTTGCAAACATGATTACGCCTCTTCTTCTTCTTCTTTTGCTTCTTGGTCCCAACATCTCCGAGAGCTTGTGGCTCCGGAACAAGTCGGCGGCCGATCGTAATCTGTTGCGAGTGCAACCATGGATCTTCCGCAACCATTTTCCACACGTGCCACCACAAGGGCTGCCCAGTCTGCGGAGGATTGCGCAGAAGAGTCAGCAATTTCGCGATCAAGCGGCTCTCAAGCGACCCTTCTCCGCTCGAATTGCTGCATGTTCCTCTCGACCGATTCTCAAGCCCGCTATAGCCAATGTCGACGTAGGTGCACGTTGTTACCACACCGTGAATGCCAACGCGTTCCGTTTGGGCGCCGGAATTATCGTAGGCGTGCGTAATCGTGACACTTCGGACTGACTCCGGGCCGACAATCGCCCGTCTAAAGTCATCGGACGGCTTGGGACGTTGAGGGGCGGCAGTGTCATAGACCATCGTGGTGATGCTCGACATTAATGGTTCTCCCGCAACCCAATTCCGAACGTTCTGGCCCACTCCCCGCGAAAAAAGTGGCAACCCTATACCTCGGCGAGCCCTGCATCGCTCCCATTGTGTCAGTTCTGGGGTCGACTTGCCACAAACGGGTCACCGATTCCCTCGTCGAACTCGTCATCCAAGGTTGGACGCGTTCAACCGATGGAAGCTCGTCTTGCTCTTCAGCACGGGCCACGGCGCCACGGCCCGTGACACACAATGCACGGACGATGATCGAGCTGTAATGGTGGCTCCCTATGGTCCTTGCTTCTCGGTTTCGTATACCCCACAATGGTTACCACACTTTTGTGGGGAGTAAGCAAGCCGTGCTCGCCAAACTCAGAACCTTTTCGCTGCTGGGGATCGACGCGTTGCCCGTGGAGGTCGAAGTTGATGTTTCGCCGT
>CAZFLF010000984.1:0-3349 GCA_964519825.1 uncultured Pirellulaceae bacterium
CGAGTACGCTGGTGTCCTTGTACGGAAAATCGCTGTCCAGGATCGCGCGACCGAGCGACTCACCCAGCCCCATCCCCTGCCCGACTCCATCCCGCACAATGTCGTTCATTTCAGCCGTTTCCCGCCAGAGACCAAACTCGCCAGTCCGAATATAGCGAGCTACGCTTTCGCACGTCGCACCGATCCGGGAGAGCTCATAATCGTGAATCGGTCCGGCTCCATTCATGCCGATATGGTTGATCAGTCCGCGTTCCATCAGGTCGATCAACTGCCGCTGAACCCCTGCTCGAATGACATGGGCGCCCATCAGCAGGAGGATGGCGGACTGCCGCTTTTTGGCCGCGACCAACCGTTCGCCGAGGGTCGCCAGATCCCGCATTTCGTCGACCCCTAGCCTCTCCGGCTCGTCGTCGAGATTGAGTAGCCGGTTATGGAACAAATCATGTTGACGTTCGTGCAGCGGCTTGATCTTCAAGCGATCACGGTCGAATTGTGGAAACATTTTTGCTCCGCGAGGGTTGAATGACCGTCCTGGGACGTCGATTGTTTCGACGGGAAACGGGCGGTGGTTTCGGGCCGCTTTGCGGCATGCTACAACCGTGGACCGCGTCTGGGCGTATTCTGCAGTCCGCATTCAAAAGGAATCTCAGTATGACAAGCAAGTGGGGATGGGCGACGTTGTTCGTCGCAGTTGCCGGATTAACCATGTTTGCCGATTTGGCGTCGGCGCAGCAACAAGGACAGGGACGGGGACGCGGCATGTTCGGCCGCGGGGGAATTGTCTCACTGGCCGGCAACGAGGCAGTTCAAAAGGAACTGGGGATTGAGGCCGATGCCAAGGAAAAACTGGCGTCGATTGGGCAAGCCTACGGTGATGAAGTTCGCGAACAGATGCAGACGGCTGGCGCCGCTGGCCTCCAAAACGCCACCGACGAAGAACGCCAAAAGATTATGGCTAAAATGCAGGAGATCACTCAGAAGCTCTCAGCCAAGTATGCGCCAAAACTTAAAGAATCGCTGAAGCCCGACCAATTCACGCGGTTGCAACAGATCAGTTGGCAGGCCAGTGGCGCTATGGCTTTCAGTGATCCCGAACTCGCCAAGGCCTTGGACCTGTCCAAAGAACAGCAGGAGAAGATCAATGCCGTGAGTCAGGAGTTTCAACAGAAATTGCGCAGTCTGTTCACTGGTGGCGGTGGTGGCCAGGAAGCGTTTGCCAAGATGCGCGAAATAAACCAGGAACGGGACAAGAAGGCCGAGGAAATCCTGTCCAAGGAACAACAGGACAAATTGAAGGAACTGAAGGGTAAACCGTTTGATTTGGCCCAATTGCAACCAGGTGGCCCCGGAGGACGTCCCGGTGGCGAGCGCAAAGGGGGCGATAAGGGCGAGAAGAACAAGTAGTCGTTTGGCGGCGCGAACGATCGCGTCTCCTCGCAATGCTGATTGAACTTGGCCATGGATGAAGCACCGATTGCACACGGATCCTAGGACCCTCCTACCGTGTCACTCCGGTGCTTCGTCTGTGGCTTTTTTGTTTTACGTTCTGACCGAGTGAGATCACATGTCACTGTGGCGATGGGCTGATGGGATCGACGCACCGCCACCTGAGGCCCGGTTGACCTTGGGGGAAGGGGGGACGCCGCTGGTGCGTTCCCGCCGATTGGGGCCGGCGTTCGGATTGCAATCGCTGTACTTCAAACTCGATCAGTGCAATCCAACCGGCTCGTACAAAGATCGATTCGCCTGCTGCGCCATCTCCCACATGGTGGCGCAGGGGAAGCGCCGTTGTGTTGCGACAACCAGTGGAAACACCGGTTCCGCCCTGGCCGCTTATTGCGCGGTGGCGGAGATCAAGTGCTACATCGCAGTGGTGGAAACGACGCCAATTGGAAAATTGCAACAGATGCTGGCCTACGGCGCGGATATCTTCCGCGTCCGGCAATTCGGCGTTGATCCAAGAATAAGCTTACAAGTATTCGAGTTGCTGAATCGACTTGGTGAGGAACCGGACGCAGCGGTGCAAATCAGTGCCTTCAAGTTCAGCCCACTCGGTATGAGCGGTGTGCGGACGCTGAGTTACGAATTGGCAGAGCAACTTGACGGACGCATCGACCACATTTTCACCCAGGCCGGCGGCGGTGGACTGACATGGGCGACGGCGTTGGGCTGTGAATGGCTCGTCGAACACGGCCGGATGGAGCGCTGTCCCAAGGTCGAATGCGTGCAACCGGCCGGCAATAACACCATCGCGGGGCCGCTTCGCGATGGGCGTGATCAAGGTCAGGAGGTCATGTGTTCTTCGAAAATCAGCGGCCTCCAGGTCGCCAATGTGATCGACGGGCATGACGCGATCCGAGCCTGCCGTCGCACAGGCGGAACGGGCCACCTCGTGAGTGATGAGTTCGTGTGGGAAGTCCAGCGGCGGCTGGCCAGAGAAGAAGGGGTCTTTTGCGAACCGGCCGGGGCAACCGCTGTAGCAGGAGCTCTGCAGGCGGCCCAAGAGGGTTGGGTTGCGCCCGACTCAGTTGCTGTCGCCACCATCACAGGGTCTGGCTTCAAAGACCCGCCGTCCGTCGAACGCATGATTGCCGACCGAGACTGCCCGGTCATTGAATTCGCCGAACTCGCCGGACGAATCGCAGAAGCGTGACGCGATAGGGCCAAGGTCTGGAATGCACTCAGTCCTTGACGTTTGCTACGACGCTCGCCGCTGCAACTTCACTTTGGCGACACACCTTTGGCTCAGTCGCGCCGTTCCACATCTCTACCCAATCGTTCCACGCCAGGGGCGTTTCGCTGAACAAGAGCTGTGGACGCTCCAGCAACGACGGCTCGACGACCGCTCGAATCGGAACGGGCCACGGATTGTCGACGCCCGTGTCGCGTAATCGGTACAGCACGGCCGCATGCTGCTGAGGTTGCGGCCAGAACAGCACTCCATCCGGCGAGACGTCGTACCAACTCGTTTCAAAGCCTGCGAACTTGATCAAGTCCTGCCACAAGATGTCGACGCCAGCGGTCTTGAACAAACCCGCCAATCCACGCCACAACGTTTCACGATCCGGAGCCGACAAGCTCGCCAGCCAACCTTCGCTGGGTACCGAGGCAATGATCCAGCCCGCACGTTCCTGGAATTCCAGGCGGAGCGGCGGAGACGCCTCGTCCGATCGCAGCAATTCCAGCGAGATCCGATTGGTAGCGAGATGAATCTCGCCAATCCGCAGCGAAACTCCGCACCAATCGCTCGCTTCGTCCATGAGGGCAATCAACTCCCGCTCGACAAAGTGCTGAATCGACTCTTGCACATGGTGCAGCGCATCGCGATGTCGATGGACCGTGCTCCACT
>CAZFLF010000985.1:0-3342 GCA_964519825.1 uncultured Pirellulaceae bacterium
CGCGGAGCGGCGTGCCACACTAGAAAGCGCACGCCTTCGGCTTGCGGTTAAACGAGGTAGCAAGCGATCATGGTAGCGGCGACTGCAGATTACGGCGATACCGTCTGGACTGTCGTCGCGCCGGTCGCAGTGAGCAGCTGCAGCGGGACGTCGCCCGTTTGTTCAGCGATGGCGGCGAAGAATTCCCGCGCTGTGGTCACCGGCTGGCCGGCAATCGCGGTCACAAAAACGCCGGGACGTAAACCCGCTTTCCACGACGCCGAATCGTGAGCGACTTCCGTCACGTACAAACCACCGGAGATGGGCAATTGAACGGTCAGCAGGGCTTCGCGGGGGGCGGCGGTCGCATCGTCAACCTGCATCCCGCGCCAACTCGGCGCCGGCACCGTCGCGATCGTCGGA
This sequence comes from uncultured Pirellulaceae bacterium, assembly GCA_964519825.1. Lineage (GTDB taxonomy): Bacteria > Planctomycetota > Planctomycetia > Pirellulales > Pirellulaceae > CAZFLF01. Next base: position 403 of record CAZFLF010000985.1, read on the forward strand.
CGCAAGGTCGTCGCAGGCCGCTTGGACAGAACGGCCAACTTTTCCAACACTTCGACTTTTGACGGGGAAGCGCCGGTCCGGAGGACGGCCAGCTTCACGGTTTGCCCAGTTGGTAAGCCACTCACTTCCCGAATGAGATCGTCGTCATCGAACAACTGGACGTCGTTGCAATGCGTGATGACGTCTCCGGGCTGAAGTTCCGCGCGCGCCGCGGGTGTGCCAGTCATCACCGATTCGACGACCACTCCGTGCCGTCCTTGCCGGCGAGTTCGAGCATCGACCGGTTCCAGTCCAATCCCCAAAAAGCCGAATTCGGGCGACTTGCCAGCCTTGAGTTGGTTCAGCGCCTGCTGAAAATGCTCATCAACTGGGATCGCAAAGCTGGCGGACTGTGCCTCGGCAGCATTCCCGGCATAGGCCGTGGTGAGTCCGATCATTTCACCGTCTAAGTTCACAAGGGCCCCACCGCTGTAACCCAGATGGAGCCGCGTGTCGATTTGAATCAAGGTGCCGTAATGGTGAAGCGTCTCACGACCTGTGCCGGCGTTGACTCGTTCGGACACCGCCGGCGCTCGACGTTTTACGTTAGCAACCATGCTCCACGTCGCACTCACATTGCCGTCTCGCGCGATTGCTTGCGGATTGCCAAGTGCAATGACAAACTCCCCTTTCTTCACCTCTTTCGCATCCCCCAGGGGGAGTGGCTGCAAATCCTTGGCATCAACTTTCAACACAGCCAGATCAAACCATCCGTCCGCGGCTACGACGGTCGCCTTGAAGGGCTTATGCCGCGACCAGACAAAATACTCGGAAGCTTTTGCATCCCCCAACACGTGATACGCTGTCACGATCAGTCCGCTGGGATCGATGACAACTCCCGCGCCGTAGTCCGCCGGCACAAAGTCCGCGTCCGTGGGAAAGAGATCCTCTGATCGTCCACTTATCCTCATTCGTTCTAGGTTCGGAACCTGAAAGCCGGCGGCGCCTTCGATCTTGCTGATGCGCGCGATGGAAACGACCGACTTTTCAGCGCGCTGAATGGCCGCAACGCATTTCGCCTCGAGAGCGGCGATTGCATTGGCTGATGGGCTATCTTGTCCGAACGCAATCGATCCCAGCGAAATCGATCCCAGCGCGACCGATCCCAGCGCGACCGATCCCAGCGCGATCAGCAATAGCTCCAGGCAATTGATCAAGTGACTTTTGATCAAGTTACTTTTTCGCGACAAAATAGGGCGTTACTCCTCAGTTGTTGTCTCGGTCGCTTCGTCTTCGCCCCTTTCGGCAATGGGAGCAACAGCCCCGCCGGCGGCGAGCACTTTGAGCTTGATCTCCTCGGTAACTTGTGGGTTGTCGATCAAGAACTGACGGGTCTTTTCCTTGCCTTGACCGAGATAGGCATCACCGTACTTAAACCACGCGCCGCTCCGGGCAACCACTTTGGCAACCGTGGCCAAGTCCAAAATGTCTCCTTCGTAGCTGATGCCGTTGGTGTGCATCATGTCGAACTCCGCCATACGGAACGGTGGAGCGACCTTGTTCTTCACGACCTTGGCACGCACGCGTTGCCCAACGACTTCTTCACCTTCCTTAAGCTGGCCGATGCGCCGCACGTCGATGCGGCAAGAACTGTAGAACTTGAGGGCTCGACCACCGGGCGTCGTTTCGGGGCTGCCGAACATCACGCCGATCTTCTCGCGGATCTGATTAATGAAGACCACCGCCGTCTTGCTCTTGGAGATCGCCCCGGTCAGTTTCCGCATCGATTGGCTCATCAACCGTGCTTGCAAACCAATGTGCGAGTCTCCAATATCGCCATCCAATTCTTGTTTCGGCACCAGGGCCGCAACCGAATCGATGACGATGATGTCAACCGCATTGGATTTAATGAGCATTTCGGTGATCTGCATCGCTTCTTCGCCGTTATTCGGCTGACTAACGAGCAGCGTATCGAGCTGGACGCCGATTTTCTTTCCCCAGGTCGGATCAAACGCATGCTCGGCGTCGATGAATGCGGCAATCCCGTCCCGTTTTTGTGCCTGAGCAATACAGTGCAGCGCTAGCGTGGTCTTGCCACTCGATTCCGGGCCAAAGATCTCGACGATTCGGCCCCGCGGAATACCTTGGCCACCGAGCGCAATGTCCAGCGATAAACTGCCGGTCGGGATGCCTTCGATCACATAATGCGTGTCGGCTCCCAGCGGCATGATCGAGCCTTCGCCGAATTGTTTTTCAATTTGCTGCAGCGTCGTCCGCAGATTGTCGTTTTGATCGATAAGAGCAGCGATTGCAGAGTTTTTGCCATCGCCTGGCTTGCCGTTGCCTCGCGATGATTTCGATTTCTTTCCCGCACGATTATCCGTGGACTTTTCCGCAGTCGACATGACTCTTCTCCTGAAATTTGATGCAAAAGCTACTGTGAACGGGCCAAGATAAAACATTGTCCTTCAAGTCGCGACAGTGAACACATGAATACTATATCGGCGGCGACCGATTCTGGCAATGGTTTTTTGCATCGATACTGAGACTTTCGGTCAACCCTGTCTTTTCCGCACGCCCTCATTGTCACTTGAGAAGCCGTTCGGTATTCTGCCCGGCGACCGTTTCGCGCTCCAAAGTCAAGGGAGGAACAATCATGCCGTACACACTGCCAGCACTGCCGTATCCTCATAATGCCCTCGAACCACACATCGATGCCAAGACCATGGAGATCCATCATGGCAAGCATCATCAGGCATACATTACCAATGTGAACGCGGCCTTGGAGGGAACCACCCTTGGCGATCAACCGGTTGAAAAGCTGATCGCGAACTTGGCGGCGGTTCCGGAGGAAAAGCGACCGGCGGTCCGCAACAATGGTGGGGGCCATGCGAACCACGCGTTTTTCTGGACCGTCATGAAGCCCAAGGGCGGCGGCAAGCCGTCGGGCGCGGTGGCCGC
>CAZFLF010000986.1:0-3342 GCA_964519825.1 uncultured Pirellulaceae bacterium
GGTAATCGAAAATCCGTTGGTATTCATGAGCCACTCGTCGTCAGATCAATTGAGCCTCTCGCGACTCAGGGATGCACTCGTTGAGACAACGGGAGGGGCCATTGAGTTCTTTTTGTCCAGTGTGACTCTGGGTAAAAACTGGCCGCGTGAGGTAGAGTCGGCGCTCAAGCGTGCCAACTTAATGCTCTGTTTCGTCTCGCCGATGGCACTCAATTCACAGTGGCTTTTTTTTGAGGCCGGGTATGCATACCGGCATGGTATAGCCGTCGTGCCAATCACCATCCAAGATATCGTGATATCGAAATTGACGCCGCCTCTTGGTTTGTTTCAAGGGATCGCATTGACCAGCCATACCGAACTCAATTCTGTGATCAAGCTGCTCAACGAGTCATTCGGTCACCACCATCGCGCAGCCTTTACCGCCGATCATTACCAGCGAATCTTTGGGAGCATGCTGCTAACCACAGGCATTCCTTCCGGCAAATACCGTGTCTTCCGGCAGGAGAACAACCTAGAGGTTGCATACGAGGAATTACTTATGGCCATCGACCATGATCGAGTAACTATTCATTCGCCAGAATGGGAAAGCAACGGCCGTATCGCGAATGGTCGCTGTGTCGCTCGCTTCAAATACTTCCGCGGATCGACATCGAACGACACTGGAACGCATGACATGACTTGGAATGGTCGTGAATTTGCAGGAACTTGCTGCTTCGACAATGGAGATTGGGGAACGACGGATCTGGTATGGAGGCCGTTCAAAGCATAACAAACGCTCCCCAGCGACTCACAACAACATGCTAAACAGAACCAAGCTGAGAGAAACCGATGTGCGGACGATTCACGCTACGGACATCAATGTCTGTGATTGCCAAGCAATTCGGGCCGGCAAATGAGCTGCCACTCCGAGCACGATACAACGTTGCTCCCACCCAGTCCGTGCCGGTCGTGCGAATAGACGAAGGCCAACGGCGACTGACGACAATGCATTGGGGACTTATCCCGTCCTGGGCCAAGGACGCGAAGATCGGTTACAGCACGATTAACGCTCGGGCCGACACCATTGCCACAAAGCCGGCGTTCCGTGCGGCGTTCAAAAAGCGGCGCTGCCTCGTCGTCGCCGATGGATACTACGAGTGGTTCAAACAAGGGAAGGCTAAGAAACCTGTTTTGTATGAGGTTGACGGCGGAGCTCCATTCGCCTTTGCCGGCCTCTGGGAACAGTGGTGGGGCCCCGACAACAAAGACGGTCCTCCGCTGGAATCGTGCACTGTCGTCACGACGGACGCGAACGAGCTTGCCAGCCAGGTGCACAACCGAATGCCAGTCATCCTGGGAGAGAGCGATTACGAGACTTGGCTTGATCCCGCGAATCAGGATGCCGAAAACTTGCAGCAGCTCCTCGCGCCCTTTTCCGCGGATCGAATGACAGCTCGGCCGGTGAACCCGATCGTCAATAATGCGCGGAACGAGGGGCCGGAGTGCGTGTCACCGGTGGATGGAGAATAGTTGCAATTCTGTTCACTCGATTCTTAATGGAGTTGAATTGACTACTCCGGCTTCGGCGGATCTCCGGACAGTGCCTTTGAAGCGTCTGGCAGAACGAGTATCACACGAAAGCCCAGGTCATCGTTGCGGTACTTGGTAGGCTCGTTTCCACCACGCATCGCCGTTCGACAGCGATCGGCGGGGTCATGCCAACTCCCCCCGCCTCGGCCTACCCGTTTCAAGCCCGTCGACGCCTCCGGATCAAGCCTTCCACGCGGCGTATCCTGGTACCAGTCTCGACACCACTCCCAAACATTTCCATGCATATCACGCAATCCCCAAGGATTCTCGCGCTTCAGCCCAACCGGGTGCGTCCTTTCCTTCGAGTTGTCGGCGAACCATCCGTACTCGCCAAGCTTCGACGAGTCGTCTCCAAAAGAATAGGCGGATGCCGATCCAGCGCGGCAGGCGTACTCCCATTCTGCTTCGGTAGGCAAGCGATACTGTCGTCCCGCCGCTATTTCCTTCGGAAGTGCACTCAGCCTCCGGAAAAATTCATTCGCGTCGTTCCATGTCACTTGCTCAACGGGATTTCGCGCACCGTTAAACTTGCTTGGATTCATTGCCATGACCCGCTCGTACTGCTCCTGCGTCACCTCGTGCGTTCCAAGGTAAAACGTGCGGCTGATTATTGCGTATTGTTGAGACTCCTCCGTTCTCCGCCCCTTCTCCGTTCGGGGACTGCCCATCGAGAACTCTCCCGGTGGAATGAGCACAAATTGCATTCCAAGGGAGTTTTCAGCAGTGATCTCAGTACCGAAGTAGGATGCCCACTCTTGTTGATTGGCCTTCGCTTTCGCGGCATCAAACGGCGCAATAAGAGTCGATGGTTGCCTCAGCCGACTTTCGTCCGGCTTATCGGTCGGTAGTGCTGACGGAGACGACGCGTGAGGCCCAGCTTTCGTTGCTGGAGGAATATTGCTGTTCGTATCGTCCGTGGGTTGCGGTGCCAGGGATGATGGTTTAGGACTCGCTGGTACTTTGCTCGGTGGCTTTGGTCCTGCAGCTGAATCGTCCGGCTGCTTTGGGTTGGGTTCGAGCCGGGACGCGTCGAGTTTCTGACGAGGACGATCTGATTGCGTTCTGCGTTTGTCCGGTCTCAGGTGCTCCTGCTGACTTATTGGATCGCGACTAGCCTGTTCATTCCAAAGTACATGCGGAAAGAACATCGCAAGCGTAATCAAACCAACGAAGATGCCCGCGATGCCGCCAAAGACAACCCACATGACGGAAATGCTTGGGCTGCTTCTTGAGCCAGACCGTCTCCACATTCGATTTGCGTCCCGACCGGAGGGTGTCGCACCTCTTCGTGCCTCTTGCTGTGGCGATACCTCGGAATGCGGCATCGCGGGCGAATGAACTTCCTGAGGATCAGGGCGTGGCGGCGGCGGTGGTGGCGGTACTGGGATTCTACGGAACTTTGCGTCGTAGTCCCGGTTGTACTTTTCGCGTTTTGCTGGATCTCCCAGAACCTCGAAAGCCCGCTGAATACGTTGGAACTTTTTCTTTGCGGCTTCATCGTTCGGGTGGAGGTCTGGGTGACAGTCTCGCGCAAGGGCGTAGTACGCCTTTTTTATCTCGTCATCCGAGGAGTCTCGCGGAACCCAGAGTGCCTGGTAGTGGTCATCAAACATCACGGCGGTCTCGGCAGTCTTGGGTCGATTGTGCGAGTGACACAACCAACGCTGGTATAGCCATTGGAGAGTCGAGGGTAAACATGAAGCCACAACTGGGACGACCCAAATGAGTTGCCATGCCGTTATTCGTCGCGAACCACCGCACCCGCGCAACGAC
>CAZFLF010000987.1:0-3339 GCA_964519825.1 uncultured Pirellulaceae bacterium
CATGCACGCCACGGTGATGGTTTTCTTCGTGATCATTCCGATCTTGGCCGGGGCCTTCGGCAATTTTCTAATTCCGCTCATGATCGGCGCGGACGACATGGCGTTTCCGACGCTGAACATGCTGAGCTATTGGTTCATGTGGCCGGCTTTCTTGCTCATTGGCCTGAGTTTCTTTTGGCCGCCGTATGGGGCCGGAGGGGGTTGGACGTCGTACCCGCCCTTATCAACGTTGGTGGATGCCGCGCCCGGCAGCCAATTCGCTCAGACGCTTTGGTTGCTCGGCATCACGTGCGTCGGTGTGTCGTCGATGCTGGGCTCCGTCAACTACATGACGACCATTATCCAGATGCGAGCGCCGGGAATGACGATGTTTCGTCTCCCCTTAACGATCTGGGCCATGTTCATTACGGCCATTTTGCAGGCGTTCGCGTTGCCGGTGCTCACGGCCGCTGGTGTCATGCAAGTCATGGATCGCGTGATCGGCACCGGTTTTTTTATGCCCGAAGGACTCTCCGCCAACAACTCGCCACCGGTCTCCGGTGGTGGTCAACCTCTCTTGTGGCAGCACTTGTTCTGGTTTTATTCACATCCCGCGGTCTACATCATGATCCTGCCGGCGATGGGGATGGTGTCCGACATGCTGAGCTGCTTCTCCCGCAAACCGATCTTCGGATACAAGCCCATGGTGTATTCGATTTCCGGAATTGCGGGACTGGGATTCATCGTGTGGGGCCACCATATGTTTATGTCGGGGATGAACCCGATTCTGGGCATGACGTTTATGGTGTCGACCATGATGATCGCATTGCCCAGCGCCGTGAAGGTGTTTAACTGGCTGGGCACTATTTGGGGCGCCAAGATCCATTTCACCACGCCGATGTTGTTCTCTCTGTCGTTCGTGTCGATGTTTATCATCGGCGGCTTGTCCGGGATCTTCATGGCTGCGACGCCCGTCGACATCTTTATTCACGACACGTATTTCATCGTCGCCCATTTCCATTACGTGCTGTTCGCTGGGACGGCAATGGCCGTCTTTGGCGCCATCTATTTCTGGTATCCGAAAATGTTCGGACGGATGATGAACGAATTCTGGGGCAAGGTCCATTTCTTTCTAACGTTCGTGTTCCTGAATGGCACCTTCTACACGATGCACTTGCTGGGAGCCGTTGGTTTTCCGCGACGCCTGGCGGATCCGTATGACTACATGGCATTCGCGCATCTCCAACCGATGAATCAGTTCATGTCGATCTGCGCAATCGGGATGGTCACATCGCAAGTGATCTTCGCCGCCAATTTCGTGTACAGCCTTGTCGCCGGTCCCCAAGTGGGACGGAATCCGTGGCGGGCCAACGGCCTGGAATGGTCCGCACCCAGCCCGCCCGGCCACGGCAACTTTGACTTTCAGCCGATTGTTTATCGTGGTCCGTACGACTACGGTTCGCCCGAAGTGGACACCGACTACTACCCGCAGTGGCAGCCGCCGCCGGAAGGCCCGACCCCCGGACACCATTAGTTTGCAGTACCGAGTACAAAGTACTGAGTACCGACGACCGAGTACAAATTACTGAGGCGATAAGACCCCGTGACGCCGAACGACACAACACCCATTCATAGCTCATGGCCGCATCGCATGGCGGTGGTGTTGTGCTGCGCGACGTTTCCATTGATTTGGCTTGGCGGTTTGGTGACGACGTATGACGCCGGGATGGCGGTTCCCGATTGGCCGACGACCTACGGCTACAATTTGTTTCGCTATCCTTGGCAGACTTGGTTGTTCGGCCCGTTTGACTTGTTCATCGAACATGGTCATCGGCTGTTAGGGGCCGCGGTCGGACTGCTCGCCATCGGTTTTGTTGTATCGGTCTTTCTTACCGACAAGCGACAGGGGATCCGACGTGCCGCGTTGATTGCCTTGGGGTTGATTGTCACGCAGGGGATACTTGGCGGCGCGCGAGTCCGTTTGGACGAACGCGGTCTGGCGATGATTCACGGTTGCTTTGGTTTGGCAACATTCGCCTATCTGGCTGCAATGATGGTGGTGACGTCGCGATTCTGGGACGATTCACAGCGGTTGCCTGGTTCCGGCTCGTCACAGCGGTTGCAGCGTCTAAGTCTGCTGACAGCCGTGATCGTCTACGTCCAAGTCGTGCTGGGAGCGATGTTGCGGCATATTCCCGTCTCGGCGTCGCATCAGTTCTTCCGCGTCGCCGTTCTGTTTCATTTGCTGCTGGCGGCCGCGGTGGTCGTTCATGCGATACTCGTCGCCAAAGTGACTTGGAGTGAGTTTCGCAGCGAGTCACGATTCGTGCGGCCTGCGGCGATGCTGCTCGGATTGGTGTGCTTGCAGCTGTCCCTTGGCGGCGGCACCTGGGTCTTGAAGTACGGCTGGCCGACTTGGTTTTCTGACTTGTCACTCACCGCTGGGTACACGATTGAAGCCAATAGTTTATTGCAAGCCGCGGTGACCACGGCGCACATGGCCATCGGGGCGTTGATTCTGGCCCAGTCGGTGACATTGTCGCTGCGAGCGGCACGGTTTTTTCGTCCATCCGCCATGACCGCTGGTTCCGGCGCATTTCTGTTGGGATGGACGACATGAGCACATCAACGCTGGTTGTAGAACGCTCTCGCACGTCGGCATTGGCTCGCGCCGGCGACTATTTGGAATTGAGCAAGCCACGGATCGCGGTGCTGGTCCTGGTGGCGGTGGCGGTGGCGTATTGTGTCGCTTCTTGGGGACAGCCTCAGCCAATGCAACTGATCCACGTGCTGCTAGGAACGATGCTGGTAGCCGCCAGCGCGAGTGCCTTGAATCAATACTGGGAACGCCATCTCGATCGCCTCATGGAGCGCACCGCCAATCGACCGCTGCCGAGCGGACGATTGTCGTCCCGGGAAGTCTTGATTGCTGGCGGATTGTCGTTTGTGATCGGCGATTTGTACTTGTTGTGGACGGTGGGGCCGGCGGCCGCATTGTGGGCGATTGGGACCTGGGTGTTGTATGTCTGGGTCTATACGCCGGCGAAAACGCGGACGTCCGCAAATACTGCAATTGGCGCGGTCGCGGGTGCCATGCCGGTTTTGATTGGATGGTCGGCAGCGGGCGGGGAGTTGGATTTGCGCGCTGGATCGCTGTTCCTGCTGGTGTTCCTCTGGCAGTTTCCACATTTCATGGCGATTGCTTGGATCTATCGCGAGCAGTACGCCCGGGCCGGCATGCGGATGCTGACCGTTGTGGAACCAACCGGAGCGCGGGCGGGAATCCAGGCGGTCTGGGGAGCGCTGGCGTTGATTCCGGTGAGCATCGTTCCCGCGTTGTTTGATCCCGGTTTCGGTGGC
>CAZFLF010000988.1:0-3332 GCA_964519825.1 uncultured Pirellulaceae bacterium
GGAAAGTCGCTTCCTGGAAAAGGTCGGCGACGGCGCGGAACGACAAGGATTGAGTTGGCTGGAAGAAGCTTCGTCACCGAATGACGGCTGAAGAAAATGCGGCGCTGGCCTGTTGACACCGCTCCATCACGGCGGCGACCACCTGCGACGTGGAGCCCAACATGCGTGAATCGCACAGATGGCCGCTGACCAACCACTGCTTCGCCGAAGCACGCATGCTCCAGTCTCGGACACGCTGCTGGACCTCACTCAATAGTTCGCCGTGAAACAGCAGATGCGGTTGCACGACGATCGTGTCGGATTCGCATCGCGCCGCTTCTGACAAGACGTCGGGCAAAGGGGGTTGTGCCATGGCCAGAAAGCCGACCTGCACGTCGAGAATTCCAACTCGTTCGCCGAGCAATTCGGCGTACCGGGCCGTTTCGCGGGTGGCTTCCAAATCGTGACTACCACGTCCAACAACTAGTAGCCGGCAACGATTCACCTGGCGACTTGCGCCGTCCAGCGCGGCGCGGAATCGCTGGGCCGAGAGCTCGACCAGTGCCGGATGGCAGCCTAAATGCTCGGCCTGCCGCCACTCGACTCCCTCATGCGGGCTAGCTGCGTCGCGAACCGCGGCGGGGATATCTTGCTTCGCATGCCCGGCCGCGAACAGCAGCAATGGAGCCGCAACGATTCGCCGCACACCTCGTTCGACCAACCGATCAAAGCCTGCGGAGATTGTTGGGGTGGCCAACTCCAGAAACGCCGGCTCAACCGGTGTGGGATGCATCCGGCTGGCAACGAGCCGCACCGTTTCCGCAAACTCGGCGAGTCCGTTCTGGTCGCGCGTACCGTGGCCGATCAGCAAAACGCCGATGTCTGACGACCGACTCGATTCAATTTGCATTTGTCCAAGAATACCGGGAAGGAATACTGGCGGGTTATGAATTGGGGGTAAAAGATGGGAAGAAAAGGCACGCGGTTCTAAGACACCCAAGCCCAAATCTCTCTCCGTCTTTCATTTTTTACCCTTCATCTATAACCTTCGACACTTCATGCGGCACGCCCGCTGTCTAGAATTTGTTGCACGATGTCGATGCCAACTTCGGAACTAAACGCATCGACCAGGCGTCGCCAGACAGGACCGGGGCGACCCGCACCGATGGTCAACCCGTTGATCTTCACGACGGGCGCAAGGAAGTACGGAGTGGAACAGAGCCACGCTTCCTCCGCGTTGATCACGTCGTGGATTTGCAGATCACGTTCGACGAATTGGCAATCCGCTTGGCCGCTCAACTGTCGGACCGTGTCGAGCGAGACTCCCCACAGGATGTTTGTGCGGTTCGGACAACTTATCGTGCCGCGCTGGTAAATGACGAAGTTCGCTCCCCCGGTTTCCGTTACGTTGCCATCGAGATCGAGGAACAGGCCGACGGCCTTGGGATCGGCCAGTTTGGCCTGCCGATCGCCGATCCACATGTGCAGCCGGTTGCGATGCTTGATCTTGCTGCTGAGCACATTTGGCGGCAGGTGTCGCTGAGTCGGCGTGACGACATGGATACCGCTGACGATCGACTCGCGCCACAACTCAAGTGGCAACGGAAAACAATGCAGGCAGACCGTTGACCGGAGATCACCCGCCATTCCCGCCGCGCCGGCATAAACGGGAAATTCGCCCGCCGTGGCGTAGAAAACGAGAGCCAATTCTCGTCCGGGCCAGGCGTCGCGGTTATGAGCGATCAACTGCTCCACGATTGCCGACATCTCGCTCGTGGTCATTGCGAGATCCAAATAGGCGTAGCGAGCCGACTGAAAGAACCGCTCGATATGCTCCGCCGCGGCATAGGGCTGCCCACGATAAGTACGCAGCAAGTCGGTCACCGCCGCGCCCATGACGATGCCGGCGTCGTAGATGGGTAGAACGCACTGGGATTGCGGAATAAACCGGCCGTTGAGATACGCGATCGGCTCGGTCATGGTTTATCCTTTGGAGTGCGGGGGCTTGACGCCGCTTTCCATTTCAATCGACTCTCGGTTCGACCCGATTGTCAATCTCGGCACAAATGAAATCCAAAGCGGCGTCAAGCTGCCGCACTCCAAAGTGGAAATCACAAATACCGATTGATCAAATTCTCCAGCATTTCTTGCCGGCCGCTTTGGTTGGGTGCCGCGTCCCCTTTCTGCAGCATGTACGTTTCGAGCGTCTTGAAATTGTGCTTCCCCGATTCGATCTCCGCACCAATGCCGCTGTCCCAGCTGGAATAACGTTGCTTGACAAACCGGTCGAGTTCCCCCTCCGCACGAATCGCCGCGGCGATCTTCAGTCCGCGGGCGAAGGCGTCCATTCCACCAACGTGAGCGTGGAACAAATCGATCGGCTCAAAACTTTCGCGTCGCACCTTGGCATCAAAGTTCACTCCGCCCGGCGCCAGGCCCCCGTATTTGAGCAGGATCAGCATCACTTCCGCGGTCAGATAATAGTTCGTCGGGAATTGATCCGTGTCCCAACCGAGCATTAAGTCACCCGTGTTGGCGTCGATCGACCCGAGCGCTCCTTGATGCCCCGCATAGTCCAACTCGTGCATCATCGTGTGGCCGGCCAGCGTGGCGTGGTTCGTCTCGATGTTGAGCTTGAAATACGGCATGAGGTCGTAAGCGCGCAGGAAGTTTATGCAGGCGGCCGCATCGCTATCGTATTGATGCTTGGTCGGCTCCTTCGGCTTGGGTTCAAGCAAGAACTTCCCCTTGAATCCGATCTCTTTCGCGTAATCGACCGCCATGTGGAAGAAGCGGCCGAGGTGGTCTAGCTCGCGTTTCATGTCGGTATTGAACAGGTTTTGATATCCTTCGCGGCCCCCCCAAAAGACATAGTTCTCGCCACCGAGCTCCTGAGTGATTTCCAGAGCCTTTTTCACCTGGGCGGCTGCGAATGCGTACACGTCTGCGTTGCAGGTCGTCGCCGCGCCGTGCATGAAACGCGGATTGCTGAACATGTTTGCCGTACCCCACAGCAACTTGATCCCGGTGCGCTGCTGCTCTTCCTTCAGCACCTTCACGACCGCATCCAGATTCTTGTTCGATTCGACGAGCGATTTACCTTCGGGAGCGATATCGCGATCGTGGAAGGCGTAGTACGGGGCGCCGACTTTTTCGATGAATTCAATTGCCACTCGCGCGCGGCGCATTGCATTTTCGACCGAGTCGGTTCCGTCTTCCCACGGACGCTGCATCGTGGCTGAACCGAACGGATCGCTCCCCGTACCGCGGAACGTGTGCCAATAGACGACGCTGAACCGCAGGTGGTCGTTCATCGTCTTGCCTTCGACCCGTTCAGCCGGGTTGTACCAGCG
>CAZFLF010000989.1:0-3330 GCA_964519825.1 uncultured Pirellulaceae bacterium
TAGCGTGGAGGATGCGCGGCGGCGGACTTTCGTGTGCCGCCGGAACCTTGGTCCGCACAGATTCGGCTGTCCGTGACGTCGGTGCGAGTACAGAACCAGGTACCGTGGCGACGAGCCATTGATTGGCGACCACCAAGTCGACGACGGTCAACAACAGCAAGCAGGGGGCCAGCATGATTCTCTTTCGCCATTTCTCCTGGCGCAGTGCAAGCCATGGCAGCGCGGACCCAATCGCAACCTGCAGGAGACCAGTAAACACGTCGAGCCATGCGCCTTCGGCATCGATTGGTCCATAGAGATCGCTGGCTTTCACGCCGCGCAGCCACGCGAGGAGTTGCTTCCGACCGATAATCAACACCGCAGTCATCGCGATGCTGATCAGGCATAGGCCCTTTGTCAGCCGCCGCGACCGGTCTTCGCCTGCGAGCAACTGATCCGTGCCGCGCGCGGCCAGCAAGCTAAAGCCAAGCGCCGCCACCACGAACCATTTTGCCGGATAACGGAAGTACGCATAACCCGGCAGCAGCGTGACCAGCAGCCAATACCAACCCCCAACTGGCTGGCCAATCCAGGGCGTCGCCGCCGGGTTTCCGGTCACGGCGAGTCGAAGTTCTTGGATGATCCAACCCAGACCATACCAACCAAAGCTGCCAAGGATCCCCAGCACGACGAGCCACGCCAGCCAGCGCTCGCGGGTTGTCAGACCGCTCCCACGCCAGGCGGTAATCGCCGCGATCAACGGAATCAGGCCCAAATACAACGTCGGAGTCCAGACCCTTCCTTCCGCGGGCACGGCCGACATCCAGCGATGGTGAATGGGAGCCATACGTCCCGACACGTTGGGCCACAACAACTCGATCAACCGCCACGGGCCGAGGCTGTAGTAATACGTTCGTGCGGCATGCGTCCCAGCTCGGGGCGTGGCAAATAGCCCTTCGCACACCGCGTCGGCCGCCGTCATCCCTTCTGCAGCGTTGTCGTGATGCTCTGGATGATGACGAACCGACTCGGCAATTTCATAAATACTGCGCGGAACTTCAAATTGCGCCCGGTCGCTGCGGCGAGCCCACTCCCAAGTCGGCAGCATCTGCACCGCGGACAGTCCGAATGCACTGATCGCCGCGAGGCCAAGTATCATCGGACGGGCGGTGCAAATGCGGATCCAGCGCGAAGTCGCTGCCAACTTCGCAGCAGTTGCCGGTGAACCGCGCTCAGCTCGCCACAGCAGCAGCGCATAGACAACCGCCAGGAGTCCCGCGTGGCATGCCGACTGGGGATCGCCGCCGAGGGTCATCATGGCGAGCACCGCGCCGAAGCCGGCTGCCTGTCGCGGACTGCGCTGGACCAACATCGCTTCGCCTAGCCAGATGGCAAGGGGGAGCCACGCGGCGCTAACAAGGAATACCAGGTTGCAATGCTGGAAGAGTACATAGCCGCCGAAGGCGTAACTCATCGCTCCGATCCCGGCCGCAAACTCAGTCGCACCCCAGCGCCGCGCTACAAAGTAGACCGACCACGCCGCGAACAGCACGTGTCCAGCGATATATAGATTGAATCGTAGGTCAAAGGAAATCGGGATCGCAAAGATGAGCTTGCCAGGATACAGCACGCTCGACGTCGCATCGGCCAGTCCCGGTGTTCCAAGTCCGTCATAGGGGTTCCACACCGGGATCCGACCGGCGGACCATTCAGCACACTCCCAAGAAAAGAGCGGGTAGTAGAAGTTGCCCGCATCGCGCTGCGCACAGACTTCCCCCATGAAAAGTGGTGCACGAAATAACCACAACCACGCCGCAAACACCACTGCTCCGACCAACCACGTCGCTCTCAAGCGTATTCTCCGGTCAATGTCCACATCTTCATCACGATCGTCCGCGACGGCAACCCTGTGGCCGCGTCTCTCCGTCCGAGACGCGCGGCCCTTGCAGCAAGCATTGGCTGCCAGGTATGGGCTGCGCGTCTCGGAGAGACGCGGCCACGGATTCCTCACAGACGCTAGAACCCGTACAACTTACGTCTTCGGCACAGTCGTCGCGATTGTTAAGGTTTCAAACACTCGCACAAGAAGGTCGGCCATGGGCCGAATAATACGACAACGCGCGACCAGTACCCGTTGCGGCACAAAACTTTTAATCGATGAGGTGGAATATGGAATCTCGACGCTCTAACGAACGCGGACCATTGGCCGCCTTGCTCGGCCTCTCCGGATTCATTGCGTTGGGAATCATTGTGATCCTCGGTGGATTCATTGGTTACACGCAGTGCCGGATCGAAGTCCCCACCGGTTCCATGGCGATTCTGATCAAGAAGACGGGACTGGATCTACCCAACAACGAAGAGATCGCTCCGGGACCGGAATACAAAGGGGTCCAAAAAGAGGTCCTCACCGAAGGCCGTTACTTCTACAACCCGTGGAACTGGGATTGGGAAGTGATGAAGCAGATTGACATTCCCGAAGGCAAACTCGGCGTCCGCATCCGGCTATACGGAGAAGAATTGCCGTACGGAGAGATCATCGCGCATAGTCCGAATCAGAAGGGAATCGTGCCGGATGTCCTCCGCGCTGGTCGTCACGCGATCAATGCTCTGGTGGAAGGCGAGTCTCGGTACGACAGCTACGCCGAGATTATCGAATTCCACGACCCGGTCGTGATCCCCGCCGGTTTTCGGGGAGTCGAAACATCATTGTCGGGACCGATGCCCGTGGATCCGAACCAATTGCTGTCCGAACCGGGCAAGCGCGGCGTCCAATCGCAAACGCTCAGTGAAGAGACCTATTACGTCAATCCGTACATGAAGCGGATCAATCTCGTCGACTGCCGCAGTCAGCGGTTCAACCTGACGTCCGACGGCGAAATGGGCTTTCCTTCGAAGGATGGCTTTTGGGTCACACTCGATGGCATCATCGAGTTTCGGGTGAAACCCGACGAGGCCCCCCAGGTGTTTGTCAACTACAACGACGCGGCGAACGATGGCAGATTGCACGACGCACGGATTGATGAAGAGATTATCAAGAAGGTAATCCTCCCGAACGCCCGCGCGTTTTGCCGGCTGCGAGGCTCGGATCACTCCGGCAAGGAATTCATTGGTGAGACGCGCGCCAAGTTCCAGGCGGACTTTCAGGAATCCCTGAAAGACACGTGCGAATCGCAAGGGATTGAGATTATCCAGGCACTCATCACGAGCATCAATCCGCCGCAGAAGATTGCCGAGCCAGTGCGGAAGACACAAATCGCCTTGCAGCAAGAGGCCCAGTACGTCAAAGAAATTTTGCAGCAAGAGGCCGAGAAGCAACTCATGATCGACCGGATATTGATCAAGCAGAAGGAG
>CAZFLF010000990.1:0-3327 GCA_964519825.1 uncultured Pirellulaceae bacterium
GTTCGATTGGGACCGAGATGGCGCCGTAACTGAAATCGGCTGGGTTGCCGACTTGGTCAATAGCGGAGCGGCCGTAGGCAAGATGCTCTGCCCGTCCAACACGGCGAAGATCAACCAGACTTACAACGACCTGATGAGCATGGATGCTACGGCCGCGAACTTCAATACATGTGTGAATCGGCTTGGCTCAGCCCCCGGCACCGCGCCGGATGGTTCCGCGGTCGTTAACCCCTGTCGCAAGATGGCAGTGGATGGAACGTTGACTCCGAACTCCGACGCGCGTCGCGTCCATATCGAAGAGCGCATCTTCAACAAGCACTACAACACGAACTATGCCGCCGGCTGGTATCTGGTCCGTTCGGAGCCGCTGCTCGACAGCAGCGGGAATTTGGCGCAACGCATCGCTGGTTGCGGGGCCGACATTAAGTCGCGTAATTCAACGATTGGTCCATTGTCGCTGGCGTCGCTTGATTCATCGGGAGTGGCCGCGGCCTTGGTCCCCGTGATGGGAGATGCGGCTTCCGTCGGGATGCTGTCGCATGTGATCGGTTCGAACACGACCGGAACGCCGATCGGAGCTTCGCTGACCGGCGGTCCGGTGTTAATAACAACCATGCAGGTCCCATCCTTCGCGAACGGCACTCCAAAGAACGGGCCGGCCGGTTGGTGGGGAGTGTGGGCCAAGCTGACGATGCAAGACTACCGCGCCTTCGCAACGGTGCATCGCGGCTTCGCCAACATCCTGTTCGCCGACATGAGCGTCCGTACGTTCAAGGATCAGAACAATGACAGCTTCCTCAACAACGGCTTTCCCGCCAGCGTGGCCGGTTTTGCGAGTGACCAAGTGGAAATTCCAGAAAAGGAAGTGGTGTCTTATTACTCGCTCCGCGATCGTCCACAAGATTAGGCTTCGGCGTCTGCGTGATTATCCCGAATGGGAGTCATTTCGCGGGCTACTCCCAACTGCGAAACGCAAGCTACGGGTCACTGGGGCCAAGCCGCGCCTGCTACACCCGGGCTACCAGGTGTCCGCTCAGTCGCCGGATCAGGCGTCGCATTTCGAGAACGCTGAGTGTGGCCAAGACGCGCTGCACAGGTAAGCCGCTGCGGATAACGACGTGATCGATGCTTGTCGGTTCGGTCGTTGTCGCATCGAGCACCGCCTGTTCTTGGACGTTGAGCTGCAATTCCGCCGGGTGCCGTACAAGACGTCCGTCGTCACGAGGTGTGGCCTCGACGAGCGGGCCCAGTTCCTCCAACACGTCGTCAACCGATTCGACCAGTTTCGCGCCGTCGCGAATCAACTGGTGGCAGCCGCGCGAGGTCCGGCTATCGATGGGCCCGGGTACTGCGAACACTTCACGTCCTTGCTCCATCGCGTGCTCGGCGGAAATGAGTGCGCCGGAACGCTGCGCCGCTTCGACCACGATTACTCCCAAGCTCAACCCCGAGATCAATCGGTTGCGCTGGGGAAATAAGCCGCTGTGCGGTTGGCTGCGTGGCGGAGCCTCACTGATCAGCGCACCGTGCTGCAGGATTTGTTCCGCCAATTCATCATGTTCTGGCGGATAGACATTGAGCACTCCACAGCCAAGCACGGCGATTGTCCGGCCACCAGCCAGTAACGCTCCACGATGGGCGGCCGCGTCGATCCCTCGCGCCATTCCGCTGACGATGGTAAACCCGGCGTGTGATAACCCGGTTGCTAACCGCTCGGCCTGCCGCACTCCATAGGACGTTGCATGCCGTGTTCCGACAATCGCGATGGCGAGCCTATCGTTGGGTTGAAGTTCACCGCGAACGAATATCATGATGGGTGGACTGTGGATTTCGCGCAGCGGCCGCGGATAATTCTCATCGTCGACGGCCAGTAGGGCGACCTGCCGCTCAGCGCATGTTTTCAGTTCCGAATCAATATCGAGATTCGTGCGTGCTTCGATGATGGCTCGCATCATCTTGGGCCCCACGCCGGAAACTTTGCGCAGTTCGCTGGGCGCTGCGACCGCGGCGACTTCGGCCGAGCCAAAATATTCGACGAGGGCCTGGTAAGTCCTCGGACCAACTCCGGGAGTCAACGCGAACCGCAACACGGCGGTGAGGTGTTCGTGCGAACTGGCGACGGCGCTCATCGACTAACTCCCCAATGGAGGGGTAACACGGCGTCAATCTATCGGGGAGCTCGATGCGAGTCCAGTGCCGCTGGTGGAAATCGACCGGCTCCCGTACAACGACGTCAAGCATTGGTGATGGGGTCATTAGATTCTTCAGTAGTTCCAAGTCTTGTCCCCTGCCAGCTCGACTGGCAGGAACACAAGTTTGAATAGCTGTAACAGCAAATCTCAAATTGTAGAACTTGGAACTACTGTTCTTGGTCATTCTCTTCTCATTTGGAACATACGCATGTCGGATTCACTTTTCTCTGTCGCGGGGCAAGTCATATTGGTTTCTGGCGGTAGCCGCGGAATTGGTCGAGCAATCGCGCAAGGGTTTGTCGCGCGTGGGGCGACGGTCGTTATCACCGGTCGCGACGGGCAATCGCTGGAACAAACCGCCCGCGAGCTGAGTGCGGGCGATGCGGTCGTGCACCCCGAAGTCTGCGACGTGGCGAATTCCGCTGACATCCAGGCCACCGTGGCGCGCGTACTGACCGGATTCGGCCGCATCGACACGCTGGTCAACGTGGCGGGGGTCAATCGCCGTAAGCCAGTCTTAGAAGTCAGCGAGGACGACTATGACTTTATCGTCGGCGTGAATCTGAAGGGGGCGTTCCTGCTGTCCCAGGCTGTCGGACGACACATGGTCGAACGAGGAACGGGCTGCCAGATTAACGTCGCTTCGCTCAACACCGACCGGCCGCTCGCCAACGTGCTACCGTATGCGATCAGTAAAGCAGGTCTGGCGCATCTGACGCGCGGGCTGGCGCTCGAATGGGGACCACGCGGGGTTCGCGTAAACGCTATCGCGCCGGGATTCATCCTGACGGATTTGACTCGCAAACTGTGGTCAAACGAAACCATGCAAGAATGGGGGCAAGCCAACACGCCGCTCCGTCGATTGGGCCAACCCGAAGAGATGGTCGGCGCTGCAATATTTCTGGCTTCATCCGCTTCGTCTTTCATGACCGGGCAAGTACTCTACGTTGACGGTGGTTTTACCTGTGGTTGGGCCTGGCCGATCCCGGTGGGCGGTGGCCAATGACCCTACGTCCTTGACCGTTCTGGGATTGGCTTTCTAGCATGAGCCGCACTATGTCACGTTCAGATCCAGATCCCGATCAAAAGCCTTCGGAAACCGGCAGCGTGGATGGTGAGCTCGAACCATCTGAGT
>CAZFLF010000991.1:0-3322 GCA_964519825.1 uncultured Pirellulaceae bacterium
CAGCGCTGCTCCCCGCGCGGCTCGGTGAGATCGAACGTGGCGAGCAGTTATTCGATCCGCTCGAATACCGGCATGCGCTGGTCGCGCCGTTTCGTGGCCGGGAGCAAGCCGGATTGCTGACGGCCCCCACGTCGACGTATTACCGGCTCCAAACGATCAATTCTCCGACGATCGCGCTCGCCTTTACCTCCGGGCATCCGGCGGTTGTCGAAACGCGGATTGGTCGCGGACGAAGCGTCCTAGTCGCCACGGCGCTGTCACCCAGTACGATGGATCGGTCCGGCGATACCGTTACACCCTGGACCGCGTTGCCGGCATTTCCCAGCTTCCCACCGCTCGTCCATGGACTGTTGCGAATGGCAACTCAAGGACGAGAATCGGAGCGAACGATTGATGTCGGTTCGCCGTTGCTGGTTTCTTTGAGTGCGGCGGATCGGGCCGTAACCGTCGTCAGGCCGGATCAACAGCGCGAACGACTTTCGATTGACAATCCGACTAACTCCCGGCAGGCGACTTTCACGGAAACGTCTCGCTGTGGCATTTATCAAGTCGAGATCGAAGGTGCGACGCTCCACAAGCGGATGTACGCCGCCAATCTTGATGCACGCGAGAGCAATCTTCGCCGGTTGAGCCGTTCCGCATTGCCGAAAGAATTTCACGACGTGAGTGAGACTGGCGGAATTGCGGACTTCGTTTTCTCGGAAGACATTCGACAACAGCTCTTTCGCCCGCTGCTCGTGGTAGTCGCGATGTTGCTCCTGGTGGAACAGTTACTGGCGGTGTCGTTCGCCAGGAGGTCCGTATGACCCCACTGGAAACGGTGATCGAATCCACCTGGCCGTGGCCGCTCTGGACCGCAGTGTTGGGACTGTTAGTCCTTGTCGCGGCGGCATTCCTTCTCTATCGGCGCGAACCGGCTGTGGTCGGACGCGGCTGGCGATCGGCGCTATTTGCGGCCCGACTCGTGACTTGTGCGGTCTTGGTGTGGATGCTGGGTGGGTGGCAGCGACAACAGCATCGCACCGAGCCGGCACAACTGATTGTGGCCGTCGATGACTCAGTCAGCATGTCGTTTGCGGACGAGTATCGCGACCCGCGAGCGACGTCGAAGCAAAAGAGCTTGTCGCAGAGTAACCCAGCCTCGAACAAAGATGCGGGATTGCGGATCAGTCGCTTCCAACTTTCCCGATCGATCCTTGAACATCCGCGACTCGGCTGGCTGAAGTGGTTCGACCAGAATTATCGAGTCAAGTTGCGACTGGTGGGTGATACCGCGCGAGAAGTTGTGGCGGACTCGCCGCAGCCGTTGCGCAATATCCAGCCGACTCGGCCAGCCAGCAAACTTGGTCAGGATGTTCGTGATCTGTTAGAGGCACAACAAGGAATCCCGACCGCGGCCATGATCTTGTTGACCGATGGTGTCACAACCGCTGGACCAACGTTATCTGAGGCTGCCGAAACAGCTCGCCGGCAAGGTATTCCGCTGTATCTGATTGGCATTGGCGGCGGCCAGCCGCCTCGCGATGTGCGGCTCGCCGATCTCTTAGCCGACGACGTCGCATTCGCGGGGGACGCCGTGCAAGTGGAAGTGCAGTTGCTGGCCGACGGACTGCAAGCAGGAAAGACGACCGTGCGACTCAAACGTGCCGATACCGGCGAAGTGCTGGCGGAACAAGCGGTCGCCATTGAAAAGGACTCGGTGCGTCTTCCAATCCGGCTGACGTTCCGACCCCAAGCGGTGGGAACACTGCCACTGGTGGTTGAAGCGGCGCCGGTCCCGGGAGAAAGCGACACAGCCAATAATCGTGTCACCCATTCATTGCTCGTGAACGATGTGGCCATCAAGGTGCTGCTCATTCAGGCCTATCCCAGTTACGAGTATCGGTTTCTCAAAAACCTTCTCAGCCGCGCCACTCGCCCGAGCGACCCAGCCGTCAAGGCATTTGAGTTGACGACCATACAGCAAGATGCCGACCGCGAGCACGCAGAACAGGATGCCTCGGCCGCTCGGTTATTCCCGGTCACACGTGATGAGCTGTACGCGTTCGACGTGGTTTTATTCGGCGACGTCGATCCCACGTTATTGGGTCGTGCCGCGATCGACAACCTGGTCGCATTTGTGCGTGAACATGGCGGAAGCATCGTGTTTCTGGCCGGTCCGCGATTCACGCCCAACGCCTACCGCGAAACCGCTTTGACGCAGTTGTTCCCGTTCCAGATGTCAACGGTGACAGCTCCGGCAAGTCTGCCAGTCACCGAGCCATTCAACGCCCGGCTGACGACGGTCGGTGCGTTGAATCCAGCTTGTCAGTTGGAGAATTCGCCTACCGAGAATGCTGCCGTATGGGCCGCGCTCCCGGAACTGTTCTGGTGCCTCGATATTCCATCTCCCAGTGCTGGAGCTCGCGTACTCGTCGAGCATCCGACGCGTACGGGTCCCGATCGCCGCCCCCTCCCGCTGATCCTGACGCAATACGTCAATGCCGGACGAGTCGTGTTCCACGCGACCGATGAAACGTACCGGTGGGCGCGATTTCACGGTAGTGACCAGTACTATGCGCGCTATTGGCTCCAGACACTGCGTGCGCTGAGCCGTCCGAAACTGCTGGCTGGACAATCTCTGGCGGAGGTCACCACCGACCGGCAGCAATACTTGGCGGGAGATGAAGTGCAATTGCGTGTGCGATTTCGCCACGAACAAACCGACCTCGATTCCGTGTCGGTGACTTTGGTGCAGTCGAATGGGGCACGGCAATCAGTAACCCTGCGGCGCACAACCGCGAATTCGTCGCTGTTCACCGCGGGAGTACGTGACCTGCCGTCCGGAGGATATCGCGTTTCGTTGACTTCTCCGCTCCTCGACCCCGCTCCACTGACTCGTTCGTTCACCGTGGCGGGTCTTCCGCAGGAACAGATCGGAGTGCCGCTAAACACTACGGAAATGCAACAAGCCGCCAAGGTTTCCGGTGGTCGATACTATGATTGGTACAATGCTGACCGACTCCTTCGCGACCTGCCTCGCGGTCAGCGAGTGCGGGTCGAATCGCTCCCCCCCGAACCGATCTGGAACTCGCCGTTGGTCGTAGGACTCTTCGTGGCTATGTTGACGGTAGAGTGGCTGCTGAGGAAACGCATCGGAATGCTGTAGAAGTGGTCAGAGGTCAGAGGTTAGAGGTTAGAGGTTAGGAATTGGTCATTGGGATTTGGTCATTGAATTCAGTCATGCATCCCCTTTTGCAACATGTGCGCTCCGTGGCTCACCAGGCTCGACGCTTGGTTTTGCGGGAGGCATTCGCGCGGTGGCTGTGCGTGGTGTTGCTTT
>CAZFLF010000992.1:0-3320 GCA_964519825.1 uncultured Pirellulaceae bacterium
CGGCAGCGCCATCGCCGCCGAATTGGGTACGATGCGCGTGACCGAGCAGATCGACGCGCTGGCCAGCATGGGGGCCAACCCGATTCAATACCTGGTGGTGCCGCGTCTGCTCGCCTGCCTGTTCCTGATTCCCACCTTGACCGTGATGGCGGACTTCATGGGAGTCGTCGGCGGGTTTTATTATTCTGTGCACGTGCTCGGCATCGACGAGCATTTTTATTGGTATAACGCGGAACAGTATGTTGGTCTGTTTGATCTATTCGGCGGGTTGTTCAAAAGCTTCTTCTTTGGCGCGGCGATCGCAGTCGTGAGTTGCTATCGCGGATTCCATTGCTTGCCGGGCGCCGAGGGAGTTGGCCGGGCCGCAACCGGGGCATTCGTGTACTCGTTCGTGATGATCCTGGTTCTCGACCTGATTCTGATCAACGTCCTGAACAACATCTACTACACCCTCTGGCCCGAAGGGGCGAGTTTACTGTAAGCGAGCCCTCCCAGAACCATGCGAGAAACTGCCCCATCCACCGATTCCGCCGCACCGCTGGTCGAGCTGCGCGGATTGCACGTTACGTTTGGGCGGCAGCCAGTGTTGCGGGCGATCGACTTGACCGTACCACGCGGGCAAACGCTCGCCGTAATCGGGGAAAGCGGCTGCGGAAAGACGGTGCTGCTCAAATGTATCATCGGCCTGGTGACACCGACGCGCGGGGTGGTCCGATTTGACGGGAACGATCTCACTAAGCTTTCCGACCGAGAGCTGACTCGGCAGCGGATTCGTTTCGGCTTCGTGTTCCAGAACGCGGCTCTCTTTGACAGCATGACCATTGGACAAAACGTGGCGTTTCCACTGAGGGAACATACCGCTTGTTCGGAACGTGTGGTGCAGCAAACTGTGCTCGCGCGGCTCGCGGAAGTCGGCCTGCCGGAATCGATCGTGTTCAAAAAGCCAGCCGAATTGTCGGGCGGAATGCGGAAACGAGTCGGCTTGGCACGTGCCTTGGTGCTCAACCCGGAATTGATCTTGTACGATGAACCGACAACTGGCTTAGACCCGATCATGAGCGACGTTATCAACGAATTGATGCTGCATACGGCCGACGAGCATCCGGTCACGAGCATTGTCGTCACGCACGACATGCGGACGGCGAGCAAGGTTGCGGACCGAGTTGTCATGTTGATGCCTGTGTCGCGGTTGCGGGAAGGCGAATCGCAAATCGTCTTCGACGGCACGCCGGACGAGCTGGAACACTGTTCCGACCGCCGCGTGAAACAGTTTTATCACGGTGAGGCCGGGGACCGCCTGATGGAAATGACACGATCGCAGACCGCAACGGAGGCGCCATGAACGATCGGGTCGTGGCCCTGCGAGTCGGCATCGTGCTCCTCGCCGCGGGCTTTATCACCGGCTTCATGATCATTTTGCTGGGCGAAGGACGATCGCTGTTGCAGGGGAAGTACACGGTCCATCTGAGGTTTCCCGAAGCAGCAGGCGTTGCCGTGGATAGTCCGGTACGCAAAGACGGTGTCCTGATCGGGCGCGTGAGCCACGTGGAACTGAAGGATGAAGGGGGGGTCGTGATCTCCGCCCGCATCGACAGCGGACGCAAAATCTTCAAGGATGAAGGTGCCTACATCAGAAGTTCGTCGCTGCTGGGTGATTCGGTGCTGGAGTTCGTAAAGACGCCGGAAAGCAATCAGCCGCACCAACCCTATCAAGACGGCGATTTCCTGGGAGACGGAAAGGTCGCCGCCGATCCGATCCGGGTACTGACGAATTTGGAAGCGGATGCGAAAAAAACACTCGCTTCCTTTAAGACAGCGGCCGACGGTGTCAGTGAACTCTCGAAACAGTTGCAAGACGCGTTCGGCACGGACAACAACAATAGGATGCAGCGATTGATGAATAAGTCCGAGGATACGCTCGATCAAGTCAATAAAGCCGCGACCTCTTTCAACAATGTCATTGGTGATCCAGAGGTGACTACCAATTTGAAGGAGGGCATCCGCCAACTTCCACAAACACTCCATGAAATGCAAGCGATGATGGCCACCACTCGCGAAACCCTGGACAACTTCAAAGGAATGCAACAACGAGTGGAACAGAATTTGGAACACATCGAACGATTTACCAAGCCGCTCGGCGAACACGGAGATGAAATCGTCGGCAATGTCAAAAAGATCGTCGGCAACGTCGAATCCATGACATCGATCGGCGCCGATCTGGCCGAGCGGATTCGCAACGCCGATGGCTCCCTGGCCAAACTAATCCGCGACGACGACTTGTATGACCAGGTCCTCGACACGGTCAAAAACTTTCACGACATCAGCCGCCGCGTTACGCCGATTATCGAAGACTTCCGTATCTTCTCGGACAAAATCGCCAGAGACCCGCGGCAGCTCGGCATCAAGGGCGCGCTGGACCGCCAGCCAGTCGGGGCGGGTTTCAAGGGCGTTCCCAATCTCAGGGAGACGCGGATGCCGTGGCAGGAAGAGGAGTGACAACGCCCGCTTGCGTGTTGCCACGCAACATCTCCGCACGCTCGATCAGCTTTTCATTCGGGATCATCTGCTGAGGCTGTAGCTCGAATTGCACGACTCGTTCATCGCGAATCTCCCAGGGCCAAAGGTTCTCGAAGAAGAAATCGAGCGGCGGAATTTGATACCACGGGGCGGCAAATGGCTGCTTCACCGTCAAAGGCTCATAGCCATCGGCGAAGATTTGAATCTTTCGGGTGCCATAATAAGTGAACGGCGTTGCGGCGGGGGTCACGCCGACTTCCTGATCATCGACGTACACCAGCGCACCAGGCGGATTGCTCCGCACCGTCATGCGGCGGCGCACACAGCCGGATTGCGCAAGGCTAGCAAGGCTCACAACCAGCGCAAGGCCGATTAATCGGAAACGACTTGGAGAAACAAGCTCGAGCGACATGAGATAAGAGGCGGGAGTATAAGGCCGCCGCGCTCGGCCAGCCAAGACAGATTTCTTCGCGGGGGCAGCTCGGTGTCCCCAGGTTGATTTATTCGAGGGATTGCGGGCAACCGCCAGGCGAACCCCCACTGCCGACGATCGGAGTTCTTTCCTCCGCTATCAACGCCGTCAAACTCGTGATTAGAATGTGGCGCTACGATGGAACTTCGCACCCTACGGGATTGACCGAGATTCGCGGTGTTCGCTGGTTTCTCACGCCGGTTCGATGGCGGAACAGATCTTGGACTGGAATAACTCTCTCCAATACGTGGCACTTACCGACATCGGCATGCGGCGGTCCAACAACCAGGACGCGCATGTCGTGGTGTTGGCCAACGACCTTGATGCCTGG
>CAZFLF010000993.1:0-3320 GCA_964519825.1 uncultured Pirellulaceae bacterium
AATTCGGTGAGTAGCCGGACGCACTCGTCCTTTGGAAGCGTCGAAAAGTCGTAGCCGTCATAGGTCAGGATGTAGTGGAAGACCTCACCCAATCCCGTGGCAACCGGTCCCAATTGCGGACGCCCAATCCCCGTCGGAAGCTCAACCGTGGCGAGCCGTTCGTTCACAAGCTGACGCGCGAAGTACAGGTCCGTCCCGTCTTTGAACACAACGACAACCTGTGACAGTCCGAACTTAGAAATCGAACGGACCTTAACTAGATTTGGCAAACCGCTGATCGCCTGTTCCACGGGAAAAGTGATCTGCCGTTCGATTTCCTCAGGAGCTAGCGACGAGGAGGTCGTGTTGATTTGCACCATCACCGGAGTGGTATCCGGGAAGGCGTCAATATCGAGAAACTGAAGTGAGACTGCGCCGACGACAACTACGACGGCAGCTGCAAGCAGCACCAGGAAGCGATAACGCAGGGAAAACTCGATGATCCAATTGAGCATTGCTTACGGTTCCATCTACATCGCCTTTAGGACTTGCCGCCTCGCTCGCGAAGCAGATCGGCTTCGGCGCGCAAACGGAGTGCTTTCGCTCTCAGCACATCGATTTGCGAAGCCTCACGTGCTTGGACCAGGCGAGTCGTGACCTCTTCCAGTTGCCGCGCCGTTTCAAGGAGGTTTTTTCGGATCATGATCCGCTCCTCGACCGTTTTCGCGAGTTCGAGTCTCGCCGAAAGAACGTCGGTCTGTGCTGAAAGGACCGCCTCGAAGTTGGATTCCCCCTGTTGGTAGGCCTGTAGCTGCAGCTTTGCGATTTCAACTAGCATTCCCAGACGCTCGTGAAGAAGTTTTTCGACGTTATCGACGGTTTGAGGGATCTCACCAGCGGTGGCGCTGCAGGCTGTGAGAAGAATCAAAAACGCCGAAACAAAACTCCAATCCGCGAAAAACCGATTTAGGCACATTTGGGTCTTCATGTCAGGCCTCCAAAGTCAAAAAAATGTAAGGGACGCAAAAAGCCCGACCGGGCGATTAATGCTCGCACAGTCACCCCGCACCGAGATTGTTTTTAAGCAGTTCCCCTCTGAGGACACCGCTCCCTTTGGTTACCACAATTTCGCCGGGCAATATGCCGGCGAGAATTTCTACCGAATCTTCAGTTCGCGCCCCCACTCGGACCGGTCGTGGATAGAACAACTTCGGAGATTGCTCACTGGCAAAAAAATTCTTATCGCGGACAAACACAACTTGGCATGATCCATCCCACTGCAGGGATTCAGATGGGACAACAATGGCATCCGGCTCGCTTCGAAGCACAATCTCGCCCGTGCCGAACGTTTCATCGCGCAAACGACCGTCCGCATTCTCTAGGGCGGCTCGGACCTTCACAGTCCGCGTTTCTGCGTCCGCCTCGGTGCTAATCCATTCGATGCGCCCACGGACCGCATTGTTTTTGCCACTCGATTGAAAGCGTACGAGCTGACCGATGGCGACGTAATCTGCTTCTTCGGCTGGCACATCGAGCGTCAGCCACATCTGCGCCGTGTCGGCAATTGTGAAAAGTGGCTTCGTGGTGTCCACAAACTCGCCGGGGACTATGTCCGCTTCGACAATGATTCCGTCGAATGATGCGCGAATGGGTAGCAAATTCGACGTAGTAGATTTTTTGTCGAGGCGATCAGTGACCTGCTTTGGCAAACCGCTGAATTGCAGGTCTGCGGCGATATCATCAGCAGTTTTCCCTTTGAATTGATCGGCCGAGACGGGCAGCCCCAGATTTACTAACGCCTGCTGCGCTCGCAAAACGCGAGACCAGGATTCGCGGATCGCCGTTTCAGCCTCAAGCAACCGACTGCCCGGAACAGTCCCTTTCTCCGACAATGGCGAGAGGCGTTCTTTGGTGGCCGAGGCAAACTCCCATTTCGCCATTGCTTCGAGGAATTCCGCCTTCGAACGTCCAACCTCGGCAGCATCAATGAGTGCCAGTA
Source organism: uncultured Pirellulaceae bacterium (assembly GCA_964519825.1). Classification (GTDB taxonomy): domain Bacteria; phylum Planctomycetota; class Planctomycetia; order Pirellulales; family Pirellulaceae; genus CAZFLF01. The sequence continues at coordinate 1,979 of CAZFLF010000993.1, forward strand.
CGTCTCCGGCAACTACGCGGTCGCCTACCTTTTTGTCCACGCGCCAAACGCTACCTGATGACTTTGCCGGCAGATGCGCGACGCGCGTGTGGTCATAGCTAATCTCGCCGTTAGCAGTCACAACCTCATCGATCGACCCACGGTCGACGGGCTCCACGTCAACTCCTGACTTCTTGACTGCGTCAAGCGACGCGAATTGGATCCGGCGGCGATAAAGCGTGCATTTCGGATTATTTTCTGCACGCGGCCGCAACGAAAGTGCTCTCCGTGCGCGATCCAAATCCTCCGGTAGAGTCAGCGAGGATTCCTTCGTTTGGGCGACTTCGGGGTGACACAACGGGCACTGAGAAACGCCATGCTCCTTGCACCATCCATGGTCTTTTGGCTTGGGCAGAAGATCTTTTCGGCACTCGACACACTGTGCTTCAGCCACACCATGTTCCACGCACCATTTGAGTTCTGCAGAGGCTTCATCTTCACGGCCAAGTGCGGACATCTTTGGCACCTTCCAGTCATGGAGATGTCCGAAATATGCCACCGCAACCAGTGCGGCCAACACGATCGCTGTGGGGATGTAATCAGCGATTTGTTGAAGCCTGCGCCCGAAAAATGTCGGTTGTTTTTCGAGATCAGATTCGCGGGCGAGATGACCATGAGCTATTGATTGCTGCGACATGAGATGGTCCAGGGTCAAGGGTCGAAAGTCGAGGGCCGGAAGAGGGTGGAGGGTCTGGAGTCGAGGACCAGAAAAAGTCCAGGATTATTAGTCGAGTTGGGAGCCTTAGGCAGTATTATCTGGCTCTCGTCCCTCGACCCTGGACTCTCGTCCCTCGACCCTGGACTCTCGACCCTTAGATCAACAGCACGCATTTGAGCGCGCAGATATCACGCCCGGTAGAATGCGGTGGAAAATGCGAGAAGAACAGTTCGCAAGTTGAAGTAAGCAATACTAAAGCGACAGTGTCACCCTCGTGGGCCGGAAGTGGAACGCTTAGTTCCATTCCGATAGAGTCACTGTCGATTTTGCAGTCACTGACGATCGCCCCACCGCAGAAACAATTGCATTCGTCATCGCAGGGCGGTGTTGGTGTGCTTCCAGTTGGATCCGCTGGTTTTTGGCAGCAAGAACAACCCTCGTCCGCTGTGTACGCAAATACGCTACTGGCGATTTGTCCCATGCAACGATAGGGACAAACCAACACATTCCAAATCAATAAGAAGACGATAGCTGTTCGCAACATTCCCAGTAATCCTGCAATCAGTTAGCTGCTGAAATCTTAGGCCAGCAAGGTTAGAGCAGCAAGGCGAGTCGCCTCATCTTTACAACCGTTCTCATCAGTTG
>CAZFLF010000994.1:0-3316 GCA_964519825.1 uncultured Pirellulaceae bacterium
GTAGCCCAGCTCCTCAATCACGCGGGCGGCCTCGGCCATCGTCGCCGGGTCGCCACCACTTATCTGCCCGACTCGGGGTGATTCATTCGGTTGGGTGTGGAGCAATCGCAGTGCACGGCGATCCCGGCGGGCCACGTCCGTCGCGTCGACCCGTTCACTGCATACGAGGCTCGCTCCATGCTGCTTCATGAGCAGCCGGAATGGGTAGTTCGTGTGCTCTTCCATCGGCGCGAGAATCAGAGGGTGCGCGACCCGAACACGTCCGATGAGCAGCATGAGGGAATCACTTTCGTGGCCGCGTCTCGGAGAGACGCGGCCACGGTTAGGTCAACCATGCCTTGCCGACGTCACCGGGCACTTCGCGCACGTAGCGTGGTACCGCGTAACCGGGCAAGGTGGCCCGCAGTTGTTCCATCAATTCGAGTCCGCGCGATTCGGGAACTTCAAAATGCGCTGCGCCCGCGACTCGGTCTAATTGGTGCAAGTAATAAGGCATTGCGCGCAGCTCAACCAATCGCCGACTTAATCCCGCCAGCGTCGCAGAGTCATCGTTGACCCCTCGTAGCAGCACGGTCTGATTGAGGACCGGAATCCCGCTATCGACCAGCCGCGCAATCGCCTCGGCGACGCCGTCGTCTAACTCGCGTGGATGATTGGCATGCACCACCATGATCGGGGTCAGCCGAGTGCCGCGCAGCCAGCGGATGAGTTCCGGCGTGACCCGTTCCGGAATCACAATCGGCAACCGCGTGTGGACTCGCAATCGCCGCACATGGGGGATTTCGGCGAGACTCGCGGCCAATTCCGCCAGTTGTGAATCGGGCAACGTCAACGGATCGCCGCCGCTGAGTATTACTTCCTCAACCGTTGGATCCGCTGCCACCAAATCAACCGCGGCCAGCCGCCGGTCCCTCGGCGACGGTCCGTCCTGGTAGGGAAAATGCCGGCGAAAACAATATCGGCAGTGGATTGCGCAGGCTCCCGTCGTAACCAGCAACACCCGACCGCTGTATTTCTGCAAAACACCGGGAATGAGTTTGGCAGAGAGGTCTCCGACCGGGTCGCTGGAGAACCCGTCGATTGGAACGAGTTCCTCGGCCAGCGGCAGCACCTGTCGCAAGAGGGGATCGGCGGGATCGCCGGGACGCATTTTTGCGACGTAACCGAGCGGAGCGAACACCGGAAATGACTCGGCGGCCCGCTGCGCGGCAGTTGCGAATGCCGCCGGCAATTCCAGCCGCCGACAAAGTTCCACGCCATCGCGAATGGCGGTTTGCATCGCCCACTGCCACGGTTCCGGAGTGGCGCGGACAGACTCCCGAGGTGAAGCTACAATTCCCATACTAGTTACTAGCCGCAAGGCCGGACGATTTGTCTGTCGTAAAGATTTGTATGTCGTAAATTAGTCTCCACACCATCAGTTACGAAGTAGGGATGAATCCGTGGGAACGTACAAGACCAATGACTTTCGCAAAGGGCTCAAGATCCAAATCGATGGCGAGCCGTATTTGATGATCGAAATGAATTTCGTGAAGCCGGGCAAGGGGAACGCACTGTACAAGTGTAAGCTTCGCAACCTCTTGCGCGGCTCGGTCCTCGACCGCACCTATAAAGGTGGCGACGAATTGGAATCCGCCGACGTCCACGAGACCCAGGTCCAATTCCTGTATCGCCAGATGGACAAATTCGTCTTCATGGACAACGTCTCATTCGAGCAATACGAGTTATCGGCCGATCACGTGGACGACGCTTGGAAGTATCTCAAAGAGGGCATGGTCTGCACGATCATGCTGTTCAACAACAATCCAATTTTGATGACCCCGCCGTCGCACGTGGAACTCAAGGTCATTGAAGCCGAGCCGGGTATACGCGGCGATACGGCGACGAGCGTCACAAAGAACGTCAAGGTCGAAACCGGCGCCGAATTCGGCGTGCCGGCGTTCATCAAGGAAGGCAACGTGATCAAGATCGACACGCGAACCGGCGAATACATCGAGCGCGTGGCGAACTAAGACCGAATTTTGTTCGCAGTTCCATCCGCATGTCTGCTACCTCCGATCGAGACTTTCTCCCTACCGCGAAGTGGGAAATGCTGAAGTTGCGGGCGGAGTTGCTGCGGCGACTCCGCCGTTTCTTTGAAGATCGCGGTTTCGTCGAAGTTGAGACGCCGTTGCTGTCGCACGACTCGGTGGTCGATCTGCACATCGATCCGATTCCGGTCTCGTTGTTCGAAGATCCGCGGGCTCCGCACACGGGGCAGCGAATGTGGCTGCAATCGTCACCGGAGTTCGGGATGAAACGGCTGCTGGCTGCCGGCGCCGATAAGATCTTCCAAGTGACGAAGGCGTTTCGTGCCGCCGAGCGCGGCGCCCGGCATAACCCCGAGTTCACGATCGTCGAATGGTATCGGTTGGGCGATAATCTGGAGCAAGGAGTCGATCTTCTCGCCGAACTGGCCTGCAAAATGTTGCCGGCGCAACAGGTTGAGCGGATCAGTTATGCCACGGCGTTTCACCGACACCTCGGCATCAATCCACATATCGCGACCGTGACCGAACTGTCGAATCGAGCGGTCGCGTTGGGCGGGCGTCCTCCGGATAGTCTGGGCGAGACCCGCGACGAATGGTTGAACTTCCTGTTGGCGACTTATGTTGAGCCAAAGTTGGGAGTCGATCGTCCGACGATTCTCTTCGACTACCCAGCCAGCCAGGCCGCACTCGCCCGCACACGTCGAGTCGACGGCGAGCCGGGTTACGAGGTCGCGGAACGTTTCGAGTTGTACGTGGAGGGGGTCGAACTGGCGAATGGCTACCACGAACTGGTCGACGCGCAAGCTCTACGCGACCGCAATCGCGTGGCCAACACCCAACGCGCGGCGGATGGCCGATACACCGTGCCGGAAGAAAGCCGGTTGCTCGCCGCGATGGATCAGGGCTTGCCGCCGTGTGCCGGAGTGGCACTGGGATTCGATCGGCTGGTCATGATCGTTTCTGGTGCGCGCGACATTCGGGAAGTCATCCCGTTCCCAATCGATCGCGCGTAGGCTGGCTGGAGTGCGGCGGCTCGACGCCGCTTTGGATCGTCGCGAAGTCACAGATTCGGCAGAAGAGTGAGGCTCGAGGCAACTACTTGCCGAACTGACCAAGGCACAAATGGCCGGAATTGTGCCTTCGCCGCTCGTCGCGTCCTCCGAAGGGAAAGCGGCGTCGAGCCGCCGCGCTCCAAATATCGAGATCACACTTGATAGACGCCGAGTCGGAACGGTTCGTCGGCAGCCGCGCGGGTGATGATCTCGCGCACAAAGATCAGTGATCGG
>CAZFLF010000995.1:0-3313 GCA_964519825.1 uncultured Pirellulaceae bacterium
CGCGGTCGGTCCGTTGTCTGAGTGCCTGGCAGCGCGCGAGCCGCTGCCGATCCAATTGGCCGCCGTGCGTTTGTTGCGGCTCTGGTCCGCGCGAGACATCGCATTGGTGCTGGCGACTCGTTGGAAGCATTGTTCCGCGGCGGCGCGGCAGGAGATTGTCGAAGCGCTACTGACCCGCACGGAATGGTCTGAAGTTCTCGTCACGGCATTGGAACGCGATGAGATTGCCGCCGGGCAGCTAGCCATACCTCAACGCGCTCGGCTCGTGAATTCAACTGTGCCCGCGATTAAGGACCGCGCGATCAAGTTACTCGGTCCGGGCGCGACCTCGGCACGTGGTGACGTGGTGCGCGATTATCGTGCGGCGCTGAATTTGGCAGCGGATCGAACTCGCGGAGAGTTGGTATGCCGCCGTGAGTGCCTGACATGCCATCGTCTGGGGGCAGCAGGACATGACGTCGGCCCGAATCTGAATACGATCCGGCATCGTTCGGCCGAGGAGATTCTTGTGCACCTGTTCGATCCGAATCGGGATGTGCCACCGCAATTCATCACCCATACCGTACAACTCCGTGACGGGCGGGTGCTGACCGGATTGATCGCAACTGAGAACGACGGGTCACTGGAACTGCAGCGCGCGGAAAATGCCCGGGACACCATCTTTCGCCGCGACGTCGAAGCCATCGTCAGCTCGGGCAAATCCCTGATGCCGGAAGGAATCGAGCAGAAGATCACCAAACAGGACGTCGCGGACTTGTTGGCTTACCTGCTGGGCCGTTAGAGACCGAACAATGAAAACGACGTTCGAACAGGACGCGTACCCTATAGAACCCAGAATAGCACTAGTTAGAATTCGCGGCCAAAGGAGTCGCTTTCATGAACGGCATGTCTTCGTCTGAGGCTTTGCAACGAATTGCGGCGGCAGTAACGGCTGGCCAGATTACCGCCGACGCCGGAGCTAACCTCCGCAAGTGGCTCACTGAGCCCCGCTACGCGGACTACGTCGCACCGATCATCGAGCACGTCGCCGCCGGGAAATGGCGCGAGTTGGACGACGCGTTTTGGACTGTAATTCCATTTGGAACTGGCGGACGGCGCGGTCGCATGTATCCGATTGGCTGCAATGCGATCAATGACCGCACCATTGGTGAAAGCGCCCAGGGGTTGGCTCAATACGTGAAAGAGCAGTTGGGCGAGCGGGCGGACTTATCGTGTGCGATTGCTTATGACACTCGGCACAATTCACGGCATTTTGCCGAGCTGAGCGCGAGCATCATGGTCGCCGCGGGTTTCAAAGTTTATTTCCTAGACGATTATCGCAGCACTCCCGAGCTGTCTTTTCTCGTGCGCTACAAACGCTGTTCCTGCGGCATCATGGTGACGGCAAGCCATAATCCTCCCAGCGACAACGCCGTCAAAGTCTATTGGTCCAACGGCGCTCAAGTATTGCCACCCCACGATCAAGCAATTATCGACCGAGTCATGAACGTGCAGGATATTTCCCGCACCTCCTTCGTTCGGGCATTGCAAGACGGAAATGTGGTGCTGTGTAAGGAGGAGATTGATGCTGCTTTCTTGGAGGCGCTGAAAGGCCAACGATTTCCAGGACCGCGACAGTTGCGAGTGATTTACAGCCCGCTTCATGGAGTCGGTACCTCGGCAGTTTGCCCGATCCTCGCGGCGGACGGATTCGCAGACGTCGAGGTGTATGCTCCCCACGCGGACCCGAACGGCGACTTTCCCAATGTGCCCGGGCACGTTTCCAATCCTGAGAATCCGAAGGTTTTCGATGCGATCATCGAACGCGCACGCGGAATTGGCGCGGAATTGATCTTGGCGACCGATCCGGACTGCGATCGCATGGGAGCCGCAGCTCCGCTGACCACCGATACAAGCGGGAGCTGGGCCACGTTCACTGGCAATCAACTGGGCGCGCTGTTGGCAGACTTCATTCTGGAGCAGCGGCGCACGATTGGCGGGCTGACGCCGGAACACTACGTGGTCAAGACGCTCGTCACGACCGAATTGGTTCGCCGGATCGCGGATTCGTACGGCGTGCGCACGTATGGCAATCTGCACGTCGGTTTCAAATGGATCGCCGAGCAGGTCGACCGGGCCGGGCCCGATCGATTCCTGTTCGGCGCCGAGGAGTCGCATGGTTTTGTCGTCGGCACCTATACGCGGGACAAGGACGGCGCTGTGGCGTGCATGCTGCTCGCAGAACTCGCGGCGCACGTCAAAGCCCAACGCAAGTCGCTGCACGAAAAGCTCGAGTCCTTGTTTTGGCAGCACGGATACCACGCGGAGCACACGCTGAACATTTTTATGGAGGGTTCCGAGGGAATGTCCCGGATGAAGTCGCTGATGAGCCTGCTGCGTGAACAGCCTCCGAAGACCCTCGCCGGTGTTCCGGTGAACTCGGTACGCGATTACAAGACTCTGACGATCACGGATGCAAAAGGGAAACGACGGCTGGACGCTCCAGCCGCCGACATGATCACACTGGAACTGGCGGAGGCGGGAAATTATGCCGCGATCCGCCCGTCGGGGACCGAACCCAAGGTCAAAATCTATCTTTTCACCTTCGTGCCGGCCGAAATGCTTCACGATCTTGGCGCCGCCCGGGAACAGATGGCAGATCGCATCCAGCGAATCTCGGCCGACTTGCAAGCTTTGGTTAATACCGTTTAACCATGGCCATACTTGGCTTTACAAAAACCTTTTCACTTTTGAAAAGTCGAGCTAAAGTTTCATAGGAGCCGGAACGAAGGCGGCTCACCGACAGCGACCTCCGCCATGCAGGCATCGGGATCATTCATCGCATTCGCGATTGGTTGCTGTCGTTGCTCTCCGCGCCAGCGGAGTCTTCGTGTTTCAGTGCGCGACTTTTTTGCGTTCACCGAACGGGCGTGCTTGTCGCGCTGCGCGCTGGCGGACGTAGCAACATGAGTGAGCAACCATTACGGGGCCGCGAATATGAAATGCACCGATTTAGCACGACGAATTGAGCGATTGCGACCAGGCGCCGAAGCACGCGATGTGGCGCGGCTTTGCTTATTGCTAAGCATTTCGGCGGATGATATGGAAGATCTCGGCGACGACTCGCGCCTGTCGTCCGCGTGGAAGGAGATGGATCTGCGGTTACAAGCCGCCACCGATCAGCACGCGGCAATGACGGAAGAGCTCGAGTCGCTCGCGCGCTCCGACCCGCAGCGATTTACTGCGGACCAGGTGTGGGTATTGGTCCGCGCGATCAAAGTGCAGAGCCAGATTCTGCAGCTTTACGTCGGCGAACCGGCGTTGGATGTCTAGC
>CAZFLF010000996.1:0-3312 GCA_964519825.1 uncultured Pirellulaceae bacterium
GCTCTCACGAATTCGATCGTGATAGACGCCAATCGGATCGTCGAGACCGGGTCCAAACGTGCGCACGAGATGATGGCTGCGCAACAGCGCCACTTGGGCATAGTCGGCCGGAGCAAGCTGGGTCGCATCGAAAGCAACGCGCAGCTCCAACGGTTGACCGGCGACGGCGATGGCCTCCAACAGCCGCTGCGTCTGGTCAGGCAACTGCTTCACTCTCGTCCACAGCACCGCATCCAAATCCAAAGACCCGTCGAGGGCCGACCAGGTCCGCACGTCGGTCCCCGCGCGGACGTGTTGCACCATCTCCAGAATGAAGTACGGCATGCCCTGCGATTGGGTCGCGATAAGCTCGGCCAGATCGTGATCGCCATCGACCAGCAGCCGGGCCGCCATCTGCTGCGATTCCTGGTTCGACAGTCGGCCCAGGTGCAAGTCACGGCGCTGCGACTGCTGACCCGCTCGCGAATCGGCAGCGGCCAGCACGTCCAGACAGGCACTTTGTCCCCGATATTCAATGCGATAGAGCACAAGTAACAGCAACCGCGGTGGGTCAGGTGGACGAAGCAGCTCCGCCAGAACCGCCGCGCTGTCCGCGTCGCCCCATTGCAAATCGTCGATTACCAGCACGACGGCATACTGCTCACCCAATCTGTTGAGCAGTTCGCGTAGTGCGGCGAAGGCGCGACGCCGCGATTCCTGCCCATCCAGTATTCCGCCCAGAGTCTGGGCCGCGGCAGCGATCGCCCCCACTAGCTTCAACACTGGGAATATTGCGGCCAATGCCCCCACATCGGTCGGGAGAAGCCTCTGTACCTTGTCTAAGGGAAGCGAGCGCAGAAAACGGGACAGCGCATCAATGACGGAGTCCAATGCCTTGTACGGCACCGATTCGCTTTCATAGCACCGTCCCTTGAGAATCACGACGCCCGGACGCCGATTCATGCCCCGTAAGAAATGACTGACCAGACGACTCTTTCCCGCTCCGCTTTCGCCATAGACATGGACGAAGCGCGTCGCCCCCGAGCAGACCTCATCGAACGCTTGCTGCAGAACCTGCAATTGTTCGCCCCGCCCCACGAATGGAATGTCGGATATGGGGAACGATTCGGTCTTTGCCGGAGAGCTCCCTCCCTTTTGAGCAAGCCACTGTTGCACCCGATCGCCATTCCAGCGAACTTGCGGGTCGCGGTTCAGCAAGCCGATGCACAACTCGTAGAGGTCCTCAGGAATTTCGGCGTTTAACTGCCGTGGATCCGTGGGATCTTGATATTGTTTCGCCCGCAGCACCTCAGAGCGTGAGCCTGTAAACGGGAGCTGGCCCGTGAGCGCTAGGTAGACCATGACACCCACGGCGTACCAATCGCAAGCCGTGGTCAATGGCTGTCCGGCCGCTTGCTCTGGCGACATGTAAGCAGCGGTGCCCGCCACCAAACGATCCGTGGCCGCAACGGCAGAATCCTCCTGGGAATCCGCCAGTCTGTCGTCGATCGGGACGGCGTCCGTCGATCCCGCGACGAACCGGGTCGTCAAACCGAAATCCAACACCACCAGCCGGCCATCGCGTCGTACCATGACGTTCGAGGGCTTGATGTCACGGTGCAGCGTACCATGCTGATGCAGGGCGTTCACGGCTTCTGCCAGCTGCTGGAGCAAGTCACGCAAGGTCTCGAATCCAATGCGTAGCCTGCGACGGGAATACGACTCGGACCCAGTGCTGAGCCCCTTCCAAGCTACGGTTTCGTTGTCGCTAGACGAAATTCGTCCGGATGTTGGCGCCGGATCTTCGTTCGTCGGAGCGAGGGACTTAGCGTCCGCAACGCGCACGTAGGTCAAAAAATCAACGCCGTCGATGACCTCCATAGTGAAGAACCAATGCCCGGCAATCGACAGCAGTTCATACAAAGCCGCCAGGTGCGGATGTGCGATTTCAGCGAGACCGCGGAACTCATGCTTAAAGTAGTACAAGCTTTCAGGCTGAGCGTCGGGCAATATTTTCAATGCCACCACCTGGTTCCGCTCCCGATCGAGAGCGGCATACACGATTCCCATCCCCCCCTTACCGAGCTGGCGCAACACGAAGAACCGTTCCGAGCCGAGATAGCTGTCTGCCCGGCGGGCAGCGATTGCTTGCTTCTCGATCGCGGCCAAGTCCAGCGATTCGGCCTGATCCGGGAATCGGGCTCGCAGTTCCTCCCGCTCAGGTGTCGTTGCGTAGGTCGCTCGCGACAGGCACTCCGCGGCGAGCAATTCACCCAGAGCCGCTTGATCGTTTCGCAACTCGGGCCAGGCCTCCAGGTACGATTCCAAACGAATCGGATGCACACACCGCCAGCGGGCGTCGAGATCGGTGGTGATCAATCGCACCATCGCCGGCACACGCAGAGGATGCCCACGGCGAGGCACGTACGAAGTCAGCGACGGCATCGGCGAAGCCCGCCACGCTTCTTGAAACACGCGCGAGATTTCCTCGACACTGTCCCACCGGCCGATGCTCATTCGGTCTTCGCCCATGGCACTCATGACCAATGGTCCAGCAGAAACGTGTAGAGAATTGTCAAGATCGCCACAGACCCAGACGATGGCGAGCCGATTGCCGCAATCAAGTCGACCTTCGTGTCGTGAAAAGAAGAACTTGGAACCGTGCACACGAGCCCTACGACAACCGGCACGCGAGGGCCCATTATAGCCGCCTGAAATGGTGACTTCACGTATGCGCGGGAAGTCTGATGTGCAGGTGCCCTCCGGCGGTGATACTGAAATCGACGGCTGTTTGCTGGCGACCGCCGCGCGCCGAGGCTGTCCTTCAATCGATCCTGTTCCGTGATCCCTCATCCCTTGTCTTCCGCCTCTTTCTGTGACCGGCGTGCCTGGATGGTTTGCGTCTTTCTTTTTCCTTGCGAAGAGGCAATCACGGAGCCTATAACCTTGCATCTCACTCTTCTCGGCGTCTCGTTGCCATCCCGTCTGTCGAACAAGTAAACGGCGGTACTTATGTCGAATCAAACTGATATGTCGATGTTTGCCCAACAGCGAATGGACGAGTTTGCTCAACGGGTGCGCACCATTCGCGAAAGCTTGCATCAGGTAGTCGTGGGACAGGACGACACGATTGACCAGTTGTTAATTTGTGCACTGACTGGTTCCCATGCGTTGCTGGTGGGAGTGCCGGGGCTGGCGAAAACATTGATGGTCAAGGCGTTGGCATCCGCTTTCGATTGGAAATTCGCCCGCATTCAATTCACGCCCGATTTAATGCCTTCGGACATTACCGGCTACGAATTGTTAGGCCGGAGCGACGACTCCGGGCCGCAG
>CAZFLF010000997.1:0-3304 GCA_964519825.1 uncultured Pirellulaceae bacterium
CCGGGAATCGCCAGCGATCAGTATTCGCTCGCCATCAGCTATGTCGAATTGCGCACCAGTCTCCTTCCGTTCAAGGAGATCACCTACCTCGCTGTGGTGGAAGCCAATCGTAGCGGCGACCTGGAACTATCGCGCCTGACTCCCGCCGAACAACAGGTGATTCGCAAGGCCACCGCAGTAAGACCTGACGACCGGTATCCATCCACATTGGAAATGGTGGCGGCATTGCGGCGGGCCGTCGAAGGGAAGACCTCGTCTGCCGCTGTGCCCAGTTGGGTCTGGTTGACGGCCGCTGCCGTAATCTTGTTCGCACTCCCCGCCATCGTGTGGTTGGTGATGACCAGAACGAAGGTTGATCCGGTGGCCGACAACGCTCGCACCGCAACCATATCGCTGCAACCGCTTGACGCGCAGGTGAAGTTAAATGACGAACTCCAAGCGCTGACGGCTGACGGGAAACTGACCGTCAAGCTGCGTCCCGGTGAACGCGTCGAGCTCAAAGCAATTCATCCTGGCGATTATCTGCCGCTGTATCGACAGCTCACCTGGGAGTTACTGCAAACCCCTGAGATCGCCTTGCAAATGGAACGCAACGGCCGCTGGTTTTCCAAGCAAGCGGCCGACCAAATTGCCGCCGGCGACCTTGTCGCTGCCGTAAAAACCTATAAGCAGGCGATTCTGGTTGATCCCACTTTGGAATCGCCTCCCGCAATCGAATGGAAACACCACGCGAAGCCAGTTCGAACTGTCCGAGCCAGTCCTCGTAGCGACCGGATCGTGTCCGCGGGGGATGACGGGGTGGTCTGCGTGTGGCGGATCGAAGGGGGCCAGCCCCAGCCAAAACCGCAAGTTTTGTCAGGGCATGACGCGGATATCGAAAGCCTGGCAATGAGCAGCGACGGCCGCTGGCTTGTAACCGGCGCCTGGGACAAACAAGTCATCGCGTGGGACCTTCAGGCTGGCGATCCGGTGGCGAGCCGCGTGGCGCTGACCGGACACACCGGCGATGTAATGGAGGTGAAGATCACCGCGGACACCCGTTGGATCGCTTCGGCCAGTGCCGACACCACGGTGCGATTGTGGCGTTTTGTCGACGGCCGCCCGGCCAACTCCGGCATCCAGTTATTGGGACACGATGTCCAGGTTGTGAAGTTGGAGGTCAGCTCCGACAGTCAACGACTCATTTCAATCGACAGCGACAACAAAATTCGCCGTTGGGACTTGACCGCACCGCAACCGGAAAAGTCAGGGGAGCCGTTACCCGACGCGCCGCATCAAGTCCGCGCTACCGCGATTTCGCTCGATGGAAACTGGTTGATAACCGGAGGCAAAGACGGCAAAATCGCGCTGCTCCCGCTTCAGGGAAAAGGGGAGCTCCGTGTGTTTGCGTCCGTGAACGAACCGATCGAATCCCTGGCGCTGGACGCGTCCGGCCGGCAACTTTTGGTTGGCCACGCGGACGGAAGCATTCGGCGCTGGAATCTAGCCGCGGACGGAACGTTGAGCAATCCTCAATCGCTCGAACATCATGCCGACGCGGTGGTCGCGTTGACGATCAGCAGCGATGGCTCATTCGCGATCAGCGGAAGCTGGGACAAGTCGGCCGCGTATTGGCCCCTCGGAACGGCCGGGAAGAGTGTTCCGCTGATACTGCCGAGCAATCACGGACAGGTGCTGAGCGTAACCATCACCCCGGACGGCAAGTGGCTCGCGGCCAGTTGTGAGGACGGCGCGGTGCTGGTGTGGGACGCGGTGCTCTGCCGCGTGATCCAGAAGGCAATCGAAGAAATGGGCCCACGCCCCAAGTCCACGACCGAAGCGAGACGACAGCGACCCAGTACGATTACGACGTCACGGTAGCACGATCATCTTGCGGATCTTGGGTTGGGACTCGCTTGGTGTCGCGCCGTGCCTGCCATCGCGATGCCAGGGACAGAAACGCTGATACGAGCAGCGTGCGGACGATGAACGTGTCGAGCAGAATTCCGAGCGTCAGCGCAAAGCCCAGTTCCTGAATACCCCGCAGGGATCCAGTCACCATCGACACGAAACTGCCGGCCATAATCACGCCGCAACTGGTGATGATGCCGCCGGTGCGCAGGATACCTTCGCGCAGACCGCGGAAGGGGCCAAGCCGCGCCTGTTCCTCAAACACGCGCGTCACGAGATAAATGTTGTAGTCTTCCCCGACTGCGACCAGGATCACAAACAAAAAGATAGGGACCTTCCAGTCCAGTCCTTGAAATGTGTCGCCGTACAGCCAGCCAAAAAACAGCTCGGTAGCACCAATCGATACAAAGTAGCTGAACAGGACCGAAGCTACCAAGTACGCGCTAATCCAGGGCCGGCGAAGAATGAACACCAGCACGCCCCAAACTGCAGCGGTCACGAGCACCTGAATCCGCCAGTAGTCCGAACGGGTCACGGTGCGCAAGTCCCGAATACCCGCCGTAGTGCCGGTGTAAACAAACTGCGTTCCATGCCAAAACGAATCGGGCCGCTGATTGGCCTCCGAAAGCGCGGCGTCGATGCGGGCCAGTGTATCGAGGGCGGCCAGCGAGAACGGATTCTCGCGTAGCACGAGTTCGAAGCGGGTTGTCTCGCCGCGATAAGGTGGATTCTGCGCGAGGAAGAGCGTCTTCGTGAGCCGATGTTTCTGCAGCATTAGTTTTTGCAGTCCAGCGGTTTTGAGTGAAATCGGCTTCGGTGGATCGCCCAGTGGTTCGGCTAGGCTGCGAACCGATTCAACTCCCGGCACTTGCGACAGCTTGCTGGTCAAATCGAAAATAGCCGCCATCGCTTGGGCGGCAATCTGTTGGTCGGAACTGTCAAACCCCGCGCCCGGTCGACGCGCCAACACGACTACCGGACCACCTTCTCCGACTGGAAAATGTCGTTTGAGTAGTTCGTTGCCGCGGCTGCTGGTGCGATGCGGTGGCAACTCGCTAAGAAAATCGAAGGTTACATGATCCGCTGTGAAGACCCCAACAATCGCCAGGGGCGCGAGTACCAGGACGCACGTTACGAGTATTCGCGCGGGGTAGCGAACTAGACCGTGCGCGATTTGCCACCAGACTCGCGCCAGCAATCCATGAGCACCGCGATCTTCGCGAGGATCTTGAGACAACGCCTCGCCGGACGGGCTGGCGAATGGCCAGAACAGAGTGCGGCCGAGTGCGCACATCAACGCTGGTGCGAGCGTCAAGCAGGCTGCGAGCGTCACCAGCAAACACAGGCCAATTGCCGGACCGCTGTTGCGAAATTTGCCGAAGTCGGCGAAGAACATCATCGACAGGCCGAGAAT
>CAZFLF010000998.1:0-3303 GCA_964519825.1 uncultured Pirellulaceae bacterium
TGAATCCGAATGCCAGCCGGTTCGAGCAGGAAAGCGAGCCGATCGAGTGCCGGATGACAATGCGATTCGCCGTCGCGGTAGTAGAACTCATATTCAATTGTCCCGTCTTCCAGCATCGGGCGATGGTACCGAAAGAGGCTTTCGGCGAATGAGCCTGCAAGTTCCGGCTGGTATCGCCCGACGATTCCGCCGCCGTTGACCAAGTCGCTGTCCAGCCGCCAATTTGCCGGACCGCTGCCAACGCCGTGGGTATCAAAGTACGCGATCCAACCTCCCAGCTCTTTCGTACTCTCGAGTTGGATCACGTCAGGAATCTCGGGCCGGCCGGTGATCCATACATTCTTGGCCGCGCCGTGCCCTGGCGTGTCGCTGCGAATTGCCACCCAGGGGTCCGCATGTTGTTCGAGCCGTCGTTCCTGCACCAATCGGCCATTGACGAAATGAGTCACCACACCGTTTCGCACCACGACTCGATAGTGCCAATCCTCCTCGGGTTTGACAAACGGTGGTGATACTTCTCGTAAACTTAGCGAACGGCGGAAGTTGCCGTGTGAATAGGATTTTAAATTAGGGCGAGCCCACAACCATTCGCCTCCTACCATGACTTGGGTCTCGCGCCAACCAAAGGCCGGCACATCGCATTCAACTTCATAGTTGCCGCGCAACGGGCTCTGAAAGTACAGATAGTCCGCAGCGTGTCTTGACAGCGACTCGACGCCTGTCGCGTTCCATTCCCAGTGTGAGCGGGGAAAGCCAAAGCCACGAGACTGCGCGGTTTGACTCACAACGACGTCCCATTGCTTTAGCCGCGGTGCCGTGGTGAATTTCGCGATACTTGGTTCGACTGATTCGTCAAAGTACCGGGACAGGCCGACCCATGAGGCGATATGTCTCCGCCATGCTTCGCTACCGCTGTCCGCTCCACTGCGTGCCTGACGCAAGTGCAAGTGAACGGCTAACTCGCGGCCGGCGCTACGAGTTGCCGGGAGGTGCAGCGCAGCGAACGCAGCCAGTGTTTCCGGCCAACGCTGCGCGAACTCTGTGTGCGTCCCTTGCTCCACGAGTCCAAACAACGGATGCAGCAGATCGTTCGCCGATGCATAGTCGTCGCGCGCAATGTCGACCATTGCCAGCATTGCCAATCGTTGGCGCTGTTCGAGGTTGGTTGCTTGCGGCGCGGAGCTGACACGGCGGCGGACTTCTTCGAGCCGTCCGAGTTGTCGGGCGACGGCAATCAGGTCGAGTGCCGGCGACACCAGATTCCCGCCCAGCTGAATTCGCGAGCGGACTAGTTCTTTCCTCGCGTTGGATGCGCGTATTTCGTCGATGGCATCGTGGTCGGCAACGCTGGGGGGCGCATTGTTCGCAGTGAATTCCAGCGACAGCCGCAACGAGTCGTGATTTGTCCCAGGCAATACGTAATTTGCGAGCAGCTCGAGCCGTTCGGCAGGTGCCATTGCTACCGCTTTTCGATGGATTGCCAGTGCCGTATCGGTCAGTTGTCGCTCGCTGCAGGTCGCTCCCAGCGTACTCGGGTCCGCCGCTCCAATTGGACCCTGTTTGTTCTCGCGTGGCGCTAGCAAGTTCTTTAATTCCTCCTCGGTCAACTTTTCCGGCCAGTTGCCGCGCAGGACAACGTTACGCACCTGGACCGCGGATCGATTGCGATCGTGATAGAAGCTGAAACGGCGCGAATTCTCGGTTTCCATCTTTCGCGAATAGATCTCGATGTCGTTGAGCGTCAGCGACAGCGTGTCCTTGTTGAGCACCATTGTTACGCGGTTCCATTCGCCCGCTTTCAGCGGCGACGGGCGCGGGCCGCGACGATTGAGCGGCTCGATTGCGGCATTGTTTTCGGCCAATCCTGTCCAATCGGTCTCGCCGCTGCTCATCCAATGAACGCGCACTCCGTTCGGCTCGATCAGGAACGCCAGCCGCCCCAACGCCGGGTGTACTTCCTGCTTGCCCGGCTCGTACAGGAACTCATAGCGAATGGATTCGTCGTTTTGCAGCGGTCGGAAGTAAGTTAATCGGCTGGGCACTGCCGTGCGAAACTGCTCGCCGCGTTGTGCACCATGAATCACGCCGTCACGAATGAACCAATCGTTTTGGGTTAGACCTGGAGGCGAAGGAGATTGTCCGGATTGTTTCGCAGGCGTGATCGGATGGTTCGCCGCCGCGCCATCGATCAATGGCACCGCAGAGGATACTTTGCTCGGATAGAACTGCGTGAACCAGCCGCGCAGCAAGTTGCCGTCTGACATGTGCACCTCGCGCGGAATCACCGGATTGCCGGTCAGACGGAAGTTGCGAAACGCGGGGATGTAATCGCCAAAGCAGCGTAGAGCCAACCAAGGACTCGTCGAATCCCGCAATGGATCGGTCCACACGGGATGGCCGTTGACCAGATGCACGATCCCCTTGTCGGATGAACGCAGCGCCAGTCGTTGATAGGTCGCCCATTGTTCCTTGCGGACGAACGGAAATGGCCGCGTCAGCATCTGCCCCATGTCGAGACCCCACACTCGGAACTCATCGGCGTTTCCGGCAACACCATATGCGAGGCCGCCGAAAGCGAGGTTACCGAAGGTGTGTTCCTTGCCGCCGTTCTGTGCTTCGACTTGAAACTCGAATTCGCCCGTCAGTGGATAGCGAAAGCAAAGATAGTCGTTATGCGGGCCGGCCAGGTGCAGGATGTGGTCTTCGTGCATGAGCCAAATCTCGCGCACCGCGCCGGTTGCTGAGCGAGCAGCGTTTTCTTCGCTAGCCGGAATCCAGAACTTCAGCCCAGGGTCGGCGAGCGTATTCGGGTCAGAACCATCATGTTGTTTGAGAATGGCGATCGCTCGGGCGCGCCGTAAGAAGGGGCGTGCGTAAGGCGATGAGCCGTCGGTGATGCGTTCGACCAACGTTTCGAACACGCGTTGGCTCGTCCCCCGCAGCGGTTGGCGTTCCATACAGGCCGCACCCAACACGAACCAGTGCAGTTCATCCGACGCAACCAGTCCGGCTGGCGGGACGCCTGCATCTCCCGGCTTCTGCACTGGCGCTACTGGCGTAAGAGATTCCAGTCGCTTGCCGATCACGCCTTGGAGTTCCTCAGCGCTAAAAGCTTCATCGACGATTCGTGCCACCAGCAATACGAAGTCGGCATTGGGCACCTTCGCTTTGGCGAGTTCTTCGAGTTCTGGCGTCAATCGTCGCAAACGGCCTGACTCGGCCGCCGCTCGGACCAGCACCCAAGCGGTGCTGAACAAGCCATTCACACCGCCGACTGCGGGAATGGAAAACGCATTCGCGCGA
>CAZFLF010000999.1:0-3299 GCA_964519825.1 uncultured Pirellulaceae bacterium
CTCAACCGCGCAAACGAGCGATTGTTGCCTGGGTCCAGTGTCCGTAGCGTGATCGCCCCGTGGTTGGTGAAGCCGCCCACGATCGTCACATTGGGAGAACCGAACTCACGAGCGCCTTCCACGCGCAACTCGCCGCCGACCTCGTTGCCAAAAATACCGTTGACCGCGCTGGCGCCGCCCGTGAATCGCAGGAAGCCCCGGTTCACCAGCCCGGCATTGATCGTGCTCGTGTCCATGATCAGCGAAGAGGCATTGATTACTTGCCCCGGACCATCCAAGACCGAATTGACAAGTGAAAAACTCCCGCCGCTGACAGTGATCGTATTGCCGATTTGCGACGCAGGACCGTCGCTCGCGGAAACGATCGAAAAAGAGCCGCTTTGTATCTCCAGCTCCGCCGCGCTGGTGAGGCTACGGATCGTCGTGCTGGCCGTGGCGTGGGTGATGGTGATGCCGGCGAAGGCCGCGCCGATTTGGACATCGTCGTTGCTGCCTGGTCGAACGTCGTTGACCAAGTTTGTTTGGTCGAACCAGTTCGCCGCAGTGTTCCAATCCGTGTCATTGCCCGTGGATCCGCCGTCCCAAATGATCGTCGCCAACAGGTATCGCTCGTCCAGCTTTTCGAACGAGGGACGAAAGAAGTCCTGACGACGCCTGCGGGCTGCTTGGCGACGTCGCCGCGCTGCCGAATGATGTGTGCGCGCCTGAAACATGGTCATTCTCCTGGGAAAGCGTTCGACCGACCCTAAAAAAACAGCTCCCCGCCGCGCACTACGAGCGCAGGGGAAGAGTCCCGGCGGGTGAGGCGATGCTTGGCGGCTGGCCTCACCGGCCGGATTTTGTTAACGAGGGATCCCGATCGAGGCAGCTAGAACGTACTGCCACGTCTGCGTTCATTGCGCACGGAAGGCGCTTGCCGCAGGTGGATCGGGATGGACTAGTCAGGAGCCATCAGGGCCAGCCCGATATTTCCATTGCTTCGGCCCGATCGCGGCGGAGCGCGGGATCGTCAGGTTTGTGCGCGTCCATCCATTGCACTGCCTGATCATAGCCCTGGCGGGCCTCGTCCCGGTTTCCTAGTTGCCAGTGAGTCATCGCGGTGATGAAGAGGTAGCGACAACCGTTGTAGCCCCCGTCAGATGGCATTTTCTCTAGGGCCGTCAGAGCCGATTTCCATTCTTTCGCGCGGTAATGCGCTCGCCCAAGATGGGTCCAAGTCCCTAAATCCTTAGGAATCAATTCGGTCGCTTCCTTGGCGACGGCAATGGCACGGGTTGCCTCCTCGGCACTCGGATTCCTGTTTCGCAGGTAAATGTAATGCGACTGAATCCCTAGCGTGGACCCCAGCATGAAGCGGCAGGCATTACGCCCCTCCTCATACTTTGGCACGCCCGGAAACTCCTGCACTAACTGCTCGTACAACGACAGTGCTTCGCGGAAAGGCCCTTCGGCATCCCACGGGTTAGCGGCTCGCAGCGGCTCGCCGATCCCGCACAGTCGTCGTGCGTCGGCATAACGTTTTTCGGCTTGTTGAAGCTTATCCAAGCGGCTCAGCGGCGGCTCCTCCCGGACGACCTTCACGATTTGCTTGCCGCCTTGTTCAATGGTGACCAAAGGCTGATCAACCGGCACGGGCTTTCCGTCTTTCGTGGCCTGTACCTGATGCTGGCCGGGACGCAGCCGCAACTCGTGGATGCCAGCCCCGGTGATGACGACCCCGTCGCCGTTGCCATCGACGGTGACGCTCACACCCGGCTCACTGACCTCGACGATGAGCGTTCCATCCGGCGTAAGAATTCGCACGATCGTAGCCGTGAAATGGCTCACGCCAGTTCCTTCGGCCACGACCAAACCGGCCGTTAGGAAGATAAGGACTGCGGCCGCGACCCACCAGCGGTGCTGCACAGCGCTGCGGACAGCCGACAGGGTCGCTGGGCGCCGCTGGCGTTGCAGCGTAGGAGAGGCGACCAGTTGCAACTCGGGCGGCAAGGCCAGCGCCGGTTGCTGGACATGAGCCAGGCCACGAGTCAGAAGTTCGACCACTTCGGCAGCCGACTGGTAACGATCGGCAGGTGCCTTCGACAGCAGCTTCTCCACGATAGCGCAGAGCCAAGCGGGAATGTCGTGGATGACCTCGCGGAGTGGTCGGGGTGTGTCTTCACAGACGCGCTTGATAGCGCCGAGCGACGTGCTGGCCTTAAAGGGCGACTGCCCCGCACACATCGCATATAACACGCTGCCCAGACTGAAGAGGTCCGAGCGGCAATCGACAACCGCGCAGTGTGCCTGCTCGGGGCTCATGTAGGTCGGCGTGCCGGCAATGATACCCGCTTGACTTAGCGATGTGTCATCGACGGCCCGTGCCAGGCCGAAGTCCGTGATCTTGACCCGCATGACGCCGTTTTCCAGCAAAATGTTGGCTGGCTTTACGTCGCGGTGCACCAGCCCCTGCCGATGCGCGGCGGCCAGTCCATCGGCCGTCTGCAGGGCGATTCGCAGCGTTTCTTTCAGTTCGAGGGGTCCGTTTTGCTGAAGTCTCTCCTCCAGCGAGATTCCGCCGATGTATTCCATAACGAGGTAGGGGACCGGTCCGCTCTCCTCGACCGCGTAGATATCGACCACGTTGTCGTGATTCACGGCTGCGGCTGCCTGGGCCTCGCGGACGAACCGCCTCCGAGCCGACGCCGAAGCAGCGAATGCCACGGCCAATGTCTTGATCGCCACGATGCGGTGCAGCTTCGCGTCAAACGCTTTGAGCACGACACCGAAGCCGCCGCTTCCCACGACCTCCAGGATTTCGTAGTGTCCTAATCGGCCGAGTGCGTCCTGCCGCGTCGAAGGGGCCAGAAAATCCAGCTTGACGGCACTTGGTTCGTCAGTGGTCGTCGGGCCTATTTCACCGCCTAAGACCAGCGGAGGCGCCTCGAGAAAATCGCCCCCCTTTGGCAGCGCCGACAGCAGTCGCTCGACTCCGCGTCGCAAGTCGGGCAGGTCGCGGCAAGCATCGTCCAAAAACGCGCAACGCTGGCTCGGCTCAGCAATTTCGAGTGCGGCTAAGAAAATCGTCTTTTCGTCCATCGCGCGGTTCCGTTCTGTTGTGTACCTAAACAGCCTACGAATCAACATGCGTAATCCGCCGGCGGACTACGCCAACCTTTTCTAAAAAAAAACGCCACTCCAGCCACAACTTCTTTGGAAGCAGCGACTTAACTATTTTTCCCAGACGCTTCCTAGGCCCTTCGAGGGGCTTTGCACAAAAAATCGTACGTTAGTGAGCGGCATGGCGCTAGCCGCCGGTG
>CAZFLF010001000.1:0-3296 GCA_964519825.1 uncultured Pirellulaceae bacterium
ATCTGCCGTCACCGCGAAGGATGTTAAATGGCAAGTGGAACCTGTGGCGTTGCCCTTGGCAGAGCATCTCGATGAGGCCGCTATGCGAAAGTCTCTCGCGCAAGGACCGGCGTCGGCCAGCAAACTTGCCTGGCTGTTGCGATCCAAGGCGGGCCACAAAGTTGATCTCGCCCTGCTGGCGGTCGGGGATGTACGCATTTTGCATATGCCCGGCGAGCTGTTTGTCGAGTATCAACTCGCGGCCAAGCAAATGGGTTCCGATTTGCACGTGGCAATGGCCGCGTACGGAGATTATGGACCCGGATATATCGGGACAGCTCGCGGGTATGACGAAGGGGGCTACGAGACGAGCCAGCGAGTATCCAACGTCGCGCCCACGGTCGAAGCCGTTCTGATGAATGGCATGCGAACGCTACTGCAGTCGAAACCGTAACGGTTGCAAAGGGCGCAGACAGTCACTGTAGGATGGCCTTCCAAGGCCGTCCGGCTCGAGCGTTTTATCGTCGACGGCCTTGGAAGGCCATCGTACTGTTGGTGAAACAAAGCTGAGTTCGTGCCGCAGCCACGTCAATCACTCAGATTTAAGTTTCGCTAGGTGCTTCGCTGGCTCCTCGCGAAGATCTTTTTCGCAACCGGAACAGCACAGAAAAACTTCTTTCCCTTCGACCGTCACTTTAGGCGGCGCGCCCATCGAACCCAGCTTTTCTCCGCTAACTGGGCAAATTACTTGCTTCAAGGCAGCGTCACGGTCCGTCTCGGACAACTTGGCGAGTCCCTCCGGCATTGCGTCGCCGCCCGAATTCGCGGTTGATGGAGCCGACTGCGGCGGGGACGAGGTCGTCGATTGCTGAGAACATCCGACGAATGTCGCAATTCCCAATACCGATATAAGGATCGAAATCAGTTCAGATTTCCGATTCATCAAATTCTCCTCCTTAAGGTGTTACGGTGCGGATACCAGATCTTACCTCTCCTTCGTCTACATGAAACGGGGAGCAGGGACCGGCAAAACCAGCGGTTCTTTGAGTGGCGGTTCTTTCTCGGGAATTAGTCGAACTGTCAGCACTGGACAATGGGCATTCCGCATAACGTATTCTGCGACGCTGCCCATTAGCAGATGCATAAGTCCACGGCGTCCATGAGTTCCGATCACGATCAGGTCGCACATATTGTTCTCCGCAAGCCAGCAAATTACCTGGCCGGGCTCACCGGGGTGCAACACCCGTTGGATGGCAACCGTTGATCTGCTTGGGCGGATACTGTCCAACTGGCGCTGAATGTCAGCGTCCACGGGCGCGTTATGCCCTGCGACCGTGTACGCCGGCGATTTGTCTGACACGTGAAGCAACACGATTTCCGCGGACAGACTGATCGCCAGCCGTTCGGCAAATGCGAACGCATGCGCCGACGTGGGGGAGAAATCCACGGGACAGAGAATTCGTTTGATTGGTTCCATCTTGCGCTCCTTGGTCCGACGACCGCTCAGATATTAATTGCCTGTGGGACTATCGCCGCCGAAGTGATTGTACTCATCCGGCGGCGATTTGCCTGTGGACCGTGGAGGCACGCGCTGCGGCCGTCGAGTATGATAGCGACGCGTTGAGTTCCTCCGAGTGCCGCCGGCTGGCTGGAGGTTGACGGATACCATCTATCGCCGTGTCATAGGGGATTGAATTGTGAAGTGGACATTCTTGCTCGCCATCGTCGGGATTTTGGTTACGGTCCAAACATCGCAGCGCGTCACCGTCGCAGCGGACTCGGTCGCGAAATCTAAGAAAGTAACGTTTCAGCGCGAGCAGCTAGACGACAAGTTTCGCAGCGAAGGAGTGGCGGTTGCGGACTTCAATCACGACGGCAAACGCGACATCGCGGCCGGCTATGTTTGGTACGAGGCGCCGGACTGGAGCATGCACGTTATCGCGGCCAAGCCTCCGGGCGATCCAGGCCAACTACTCGGTTCACCTCCTTATTTCGATCCCAAGGGCTACAGCAATTCGTTTGCGAACTTTGCCGAGGATCTGAATGGCGACGGTTGGGCGGATTTGATTGTGGCGGACTTTCCGGGCAAGCAGACCTGGTGGTTTGAGAATCCACAGACTGCCGACAAGGAATGGCCGGTGCATGTTTGCACCCCCGTGACCAACAATGAGAGCCCGCAGTACACGGATATCGATGGAGACGGTAAACGCGAACTGATCGCGGCGTTTTCACCCGATCCGGCCCAGCCCGATGGACCAGACCGCCAGATGGCGATCATTCGCCGCG
This sequence comes from uncultured Pirellulaceae bacterium, assembly GCA_964519825.1. Taxonomy (GTDB): domain Bacteria; phylum Planctomycetota; class Planctomycetia; order Pirellulales; family Pirellulaceae; genus CAZFLF01. The sequence goes on from CAZFLF010001000.1 coordinate 2,266, forward strand.
GCGGCGATCCACTGCAGATCTGGTCGCGTCAAGCCATCTCCGCCAAAGGTGCACCCGGGACACAGCGCTATTCCCACGGCCTTGGCGTCGGTGACATGAATAAGGATCGGCGACTCGACGTCGTCTGCGCGGATGGTTGGTGGGAAGCCCCGTTAGTGAACCAGCCGGGTGAATGGAAGTTTCATGCGGCCCCATTCGGAGGCAAAGCGTCCGACATCATTGTGCATGATTTCGATGGCGACGGTGACCAAGACGTGCTCACGAGCAGCCCGCACGCATTCGGCGTCTGGTGGCATGAAAACCAGACGGACCAGACGGATGGTGGATGGAAGACGCACGAGATCGACATGACTTTTTCCCAGAATCACGCCGTCTGTTTAGCGGATATCAACGGTGACGGTCTGCAAGATTTCGTCACCGGCAAACGTTGGTGGGCGCATGTTGCTGGCGACCCGGGTGTGAACGATCCGGCGGTGTTCAATTGGTTTGAGTTGCGGCGCGAAGGGGGCAAAGCGAGTTGGATTCGCCACCAATTCGATCACAACAGCGGTCCGGGAACTCAATTCCAAGTCGCGGATGTCAACGGCGATGGCATGCTCGACATCATCACGTCCAACAAGAAGGGCGTGCATTACTTCCAGCAAGCCCGGGAATAGCACATCGCGGTCGACGTGAAAAGGTTATCGCGTTAATGCCGGTAGCGGCTTGCGACCGGCCATTACGGTCAGCACGATTTCCTCGGATAGGACACCGACCATCCGGCCGGATTGTGTGATCACGGCGATTGCTTGCCGATGATGTTGAACCATTAACTCCGCGGCCTCACTGAGCCGCGCCCCAGGACGGATGACCGGAGACTTGGCGGCCAGCTCACGCAATGTCGTCGGGCCTGGCAACGAAAACTCATCGCTCAGCAAACGCCGGCATTCGAGTCGGCACTTTGCCAGCCGGACGTCGCGTGTATTGATCACTCCCAGGGGCAGAACGCCGTTCACGACACCGATCTGCTCAACGCCCGCCTGAAACATGGC
>CAZFLF010001001.1:0-3290 GCA_964519825.1 uncultured Pirellulaceae bacterium
TGACTCCATCCGTGTGACTCCATCCGTGTGCGCGGTCTTTCAATTACAGAATTGCACACGGATGAGAGCACACACAGATGAAGACGAGCAGGGCCAGGAATACACCCATAGTGGAACGTCACTCAATAGGCCGCAACGCGGCGGCCGGCCAGAGCGTCGCCCGCGACCTGTTTGTCGGAGGAGTCGGGGTCGATCGCAATGGCTACGGGGTGACCGATCACACCGGTGACTTCCCGCACATTATGCCCGCGGGACTTCAGTTCACCGAGGACCTGCTCGCCGACGCTCTTGTAAATCGAGAGGCTTCCCAAATCGGGCTTTGTTTGGTTGAACGAGCCGACGTGGTGGGTGGTGCTGAATCGCGGAGCCGTCACGGCCATGTTTGGATCCATGCCGAACTCGACAACGTTTAACAATACCTGGAGTGTCGTTTGATCTTGGAGATCGCCCCCCGCGACGCTGATGGCCAGCACCGGCTTGCCGTCCTTACAAACTAATGTCGGAGTTAACGTGATTCGCGGCCGCTTGCCGGGCGCGATGCAATTGGGATGTCCTTCCCAGGTGTTGAAGCTGATGAGCCGGCTGCCCAACACGACCCCCGTGTTCCCCGCGACCACTCCACTCCAGCCGCTCGGCGTCGCGGCGACAACATTGCCCCATTTGTCCGCTACCAAGCAGGTAGTCGTGTCGCGCGTCAGTCCGGCCGGCTGCGTATAGTCTGCTGGTTCCATTCCCAACAACGACTTGCCGTGGAGTGGATCTCCAGGACGAAGGGCTACGGATGCTCGTGCCGGGTCGATGAGCGAACGACGCATCAAGGAATATTCGTCCGAGAATAACTGACTAATTGGTACGTCCACCAACCGTGGATCGGCATAGTAGGTGTCGCGGTCGGCCAGCGCTAGCTTCATGGCTTCCAAGACCGTGTGCACATAGTCCGTGCGATTGTGTCCCATCGACTTCAGGTCGAATCCTTCCAGCAGCCGCAGCGTTTGCAGCAGGAAAGGGCCTTGCGTCCACGGCCCGCATTTGTAGACGGTGCAGCCGCGATAGTTGATCGAGACCGGCGCTTCGATGAAAGTCTGATGGGCAGCCAAATCGTCGTATCGAATCAGTCCGCCATTTTTTTTGGACCAGTCGTCCAGTTCCCGCGCCACCGGCCCGCGGTAAAAGTAGTCGATGACGGCGTGAATGCCGCGATTACGATCCGGGGCGTTCTTTTCTTCTTCCATCGCACGGCGGACATGTTTAGCAAGGTCCCCATACCAGCGCGGTTCGTCGTGGTCCAAAGCACGCAGTAGAGGCTGCGCCACCTCAGCGAAACGAAGGGTACCGTACCGGTCGAGAGCAGTCAGGCAGGTGTGCAACACTGAAGGGACCGCGGCACCCGCCGGATCGTCGCGTGGGATCTTGCCGGCTTTGTTCAGCCGAAACCACTCCAACGTGGCCAGTTGCGGTGCAGCCCCCATCCCACTCAGCACCTCGACCACATTGCGTTTGGCGTCGTAGACGATGATTGGCACTTCTCCGCCGAAGCAGACCGAGCGCGATTCGACGACCGTTTGTGTCAGGATCGTGGCCACCGCCGCATCGATCGCGTTCCCGCCCTGCCCAAGAATCTCCATTCCCGCGTCCACTGCAGCCTGGCGCGCCGCTGCGACCGCTCCCTGGGACCCTCGCGCGTTCGCCGTATTGGCTGCAGGCTGCTGCGCGACAACGAATGAGGTGAGACCGGCAGCAACAAGCAGGCTAAACAAGAAACGCTTGAACATGGTGACTGGTCCTGAGGAATGGTGAACGTGTTGAAACTCTAAAGATCGCTGCCTGTCTCGGTCCGTCGGATTGCTGTGATCGTATGCCGAATTGCCAGTCATCAGCAACGAGATTTAGGAATCGACTTTAGCGATTTCCGATGCAGTACAGCCGCCGATCCGTGCGCAACAGCAGTTGTCCGTTTTGCACGGCGGGCGAGGCATTGGTCCGGCTGTCATCATTCGCGAACTTGTTGTGGGCCAGCAATTCGAATTGCGGTTTCGCCGCGACGACGTGAGTGCCGTTGTGCTGCGAGACGATGTAAAGTTTTCCAGCGGCGAGCACGGGGGACGACCAGATGGTGCCGGGACTCGGATCTAGGCGTTCCTGATAGATGAATTCGCCGGTCTTGGCATTCTGGCAGCAGATCAACCCACCGCCGTCGCTGGCCCAGTAAAGATGGCCGTCGTGGTAGACCGGCGATCCGACGTTCGATCCTTTTGAGTTCCTCCACGAGCCATGCGACTGTGTCACGTCACCGCTCCCTCCCAAGCGGACCGCCAGCGACGTGTGTCCGCCACCGATCGCGAATACCACGTCGCCGTTCGAAACGACGCTCGGGCAGACGTAGCGGTGAATGCCATCGGCATTCCACCACTGCTTACCGTCAGTCGGATTGAAGCTTAATAACCGGCCTTCCGTACTGACGATGACCTCGGTGCGAGCCTTCGTGTCTACTAGCAGCGGTGTGTTCCAGGCCCCACTGACCCCTCCCGCTCGCCAAACTTCCTGACCCGTGAGCTTGTCCAAAGCGACGAGCGAACCGCTCTCGACGCTGGCATTTACGAGCAGCAGATTTCCATACAGCACCGGCGAGGTTCCCGAGCCCCAACCATTAATCCCTTCACCGACGCTCGACTGCCATTGCTGTTGACCGTCGAGGTCGAAACAGAACACGCCCGATTTGCCGAAGAAAACGTACAACTGCTGGCCGTCGCTGACCGGCGTGCTGGCAGCATAACCATGATAGGAGCCTTCGCCTTCGTACTTGTGCTCCGGCAGCTTTGGTTCGAAGGTCTTGCTCCAACGTTCCTGTCCCGTGTTGCGGTCGAAACAGAGCAAATGCCGCCGCAGACCGGGCTGGTCCCCTTTCGCCGGTTCGAGTCCATAGCCTGAGTAACAGGTCAGATAGACGCGGTCGCCAACGACGATCGGGCTGGAAGCTCCCGGCCCCGGCAGGTCCACTTGCCACGCAATATTCTCCGTCGAACTCCATTTGACCGGCACGTCCTTGTCGTCGCTGACACCCAAACCGCCCGGTCCGCGAAACTGCATCCACTCTCCGCCGCTCGCCACAGCCGAATACGACAGGCAACCAGCGAGAACCAAAGCGTATTTCAAATGCATGTTGAACTCCTATTGGAGGTAGGCAACTTCAGCCGCGTATCCTAACCTAGCGGGTCGCCTCTTCGCGAGAATCTCCCCAGGGAGTAAACCCATGCTGATGCGGCGCGACCTCTTGATCGGAACGATTGCCG
>CAZFLF010001002.1:0-3286 GCA_964519825.1 uncultured Pirellulaceae bacterium
CAGCTTGACCGTGCCTGTCGGTCCGTGACGCTGCTTGCCGATGATCAGTTCGGCGATGCCGTGCATCTGGTCGATCTCGGCCTGCCACTTGAAGAACTCCTCGGTGCCCTCCTTGGGCATCCGGTTCTTCAGGTAATACTCCTCGCGGAACACGAACATGACCACGTCGGCGGTCCTGTTCGGCCGCGGCTGCGCAGTGGTCCTGACGGCGCCAGGCTTCACGATGTCTGAGACTGGCGGATGGCGGCGAGGATGCGCTCGGTGGCGCGGTCGAGATGCTCCTCTAAAGCTTCAGCAGGGACTTCGATGTAGTCGAAGCGGATCCATCACGCCTGGTCGATGTGGCTCCGCCTTCAAGCCGGCCGCCCGTAGGACATGCGTAGGTTGCCCGCGATCATGACCGTCGCGAGCAGCGCCATCGCCGCGTTCAGTTCGACAATCTCTTCCAGTGGGCCGAGGCGGCCGAGGATCCCTATTTCGAGGTCGAGGAGAGAGGCGAGAGTTATTCCGGCCATGAACAGCGCGCCATGGCTGAGTAAGCGCGATCAGCCAGGATCCGATGAGCCAAACCATGAAGTCGTTCGCGCCACCGCAGAACGCAGACCAGAGCAACGGCGATGAGGCTCCCGGCGACTATTCCAACAATTGTCGAATCGGCTCCCGCCGCAAGCCGATAGGTCAGGATGACAAGATCATGAGCGCCGTCAAACTCGCCGCCTCCCGGCATTTCCGGCATGGACCAGCCGAAGTATCGTGCGCCAAAACTGACCTCGTCGAGGAAACCAAGAAGACCTAGGCTGGCAGCGGCGGGTAGGAGGACCGGATAGTGTCGCGCTCCTTGTCGCAGCAGGTGGAGGAGGCCAACGACCCAGGCGGCCAGAAACAGGAAGGCCGTCGTCATTTCGAGAGCACGGTCTTCGCCGAAGATGCTGCGTGCCCGCCAACCGAGAGCGTAAAGAACCATCAGCGCGATATCGCTGGCCGCCACCAGAAGGATCACCGCCAACAGATGTGTGTTCCACTCGTGGAACAGACGGGCGACAGCGCGAAACGCCACCGCCCATTGATCGTCACGAAATGATGCGGTGACGGCGGAAAGCAAAGATCGCGCTGGGGTTTTCCTGTCTGACATGACTCTAGCTGGCTCTTGGCAGGCGACCACAGATTGTCGTCACATACGTAATTGCAATTTGATACTTTTGACAAGTAAGAGGAGAGCAATAGCAAGGTTAGAATTCGGATAGAATGTCGATCTTCCGTCGACTATTCGGTCGATTCAACGTTCTATTGGCGTGTCGCATTCGAAGCGGCCGTGCCGCACCTTCGCGGCGATGAATAGAACGGAGAAAACCCATGAGAAATATTCACAAAATCGGCTCCATGCTCGCTTTTACATTGGCGGCGGTGACCGGTGCAGCGGCCACCTCGCAAGCGGCCGTCTCGCCCGCGGCGGTCGAAAGCGGCGGCATCAAAAGCATCATTCGCACGCCAAATGCCCTGGCGCTGGCATTGCCCGAGATTGGCAAGATCTCCAACGAGAAATTGCTGCAATTCGCTGGCAACAGTTCCTCGAATTCGAGCTCGAACAGCTCATCGAACTCGAACTCCAACAGCTCGTCGAACTCGAGCTCCAATAGTTCATCGAATTCGAACTCCAACAGTTCGTCGAACTCGAACTCCAATAGCTCGTCGAATTCGAACTCGAACAGTTCGTCGAACTCGAACTCCAATGGGTCCAACCGGAAGCTGTTCCGCCTTCTCTGGCCGCGCTAACTGACTGCAATACGAGGGATCGGGCGGCCCGGTCCCTCACTGCCTTAAACAATGCAAGCTGCCGTTCTTGCTTGCGTTGTCACCGTCGAACCAGTCGCTCGGCCGCCTTGCGACGATCCGCCCAGTCCAGGTGACAATGATGCTGGCCCGCTTCAGCAAGCCTTCGCCAAAAATCAGTTTTCTTTGCCAAGCGTCGGATCTTGGCGTCATCGCCGCACCGCGCTTGGCCAAGACCGTTTTGCCTGATTGGTTCCGCAAGATCGCGCCGGTCGACCTTGAGCACGTGGGGGCACGCGACAACGGCATCACGATCAAGCGCTGCATGCCCTTCCTCGACGCGCTCACGACCGGCTGGATAATGCCGCTTGCCGCGGAAGTCCGGCTGGAGATCAAGGATGAAGGAAAAGTCGTTGATTCCGGCTGGGAGTTCGATCGGATCATGGTCAGCAACCACAGTCCGCATCAGGTGACCGGCCATCCGACCACACCACGCCCGCCGTTGAAATTTCACAATTATTGGGCGATCCGCACGCCACCGGGGTGGAGCTGTCTGTTCGTGCCGCCGCTTAACCGGCCGAATGGCGTTTTCGAGGCCGTTGCCGGAATAGTCGACACCGACACATACTCGGCCCATATCCACTTCCCGTTCTTTCCCATCGGTCCGGACGGAGTGCACATCATCGAGAAAGGGACGCCGCTCGTACAGATATTCCCGTTTTGCCGCGCTGACGTCGGGATCGAAGCCGAAGTTCGGGCCGAGACGGAAGACGAGGCGCGCGACCGCGAACGGGTCTACCGGAACACAATCTCCGGAACAGGCTGGTATCGAAAATTCGCTCGGGCGAGCCGGTGATACGAGACGCCAATGAAGCTGCGTGCCCGCCCCATTGTTCCCCCGATTGCCCTCTGGAAATCAAATCGATGCCGGAGAATGACGTCGATCGGCCCGGAAAAGGTCGGCCCGTAGTGGCAGCTGTTCATTTCCATCGCCAGAGATATTTGTATGGCTTCGCCCCGATCAGTGAAGTGGTGGAACAGGTTCGCACATTCGCAACGACGGACGAGATCGATCGCTTGCCGGAAATCACGGTCGCGTGGAACTCCATCCGTCCGGATATCGACGCCGTGCTCGCCAGTGAGGCCGGGCTGACCGAGACCATAGAGATCGCCGACCTACCGCCGGAACAGGCAGCCAAGGCCGCCTCTCTTGTCAGCGACAAGCTTCTGCAACGCGGTCTCAATCTGCGAAACACCGTCGCTCTCGTGGAGATCGACAAGCTGGTTGCCGCTCAGAGAATGGTAAACTTGGACTATGTGGAGCAGATCACCGCCGCGCTTCCGGACGAGATAACGCTCGATTTCCTGGTTGGCTTCTGTTTATCACCGTGGCGGGAGGGGGCGCCGATAGCACATCTCGAATTGGGGCAGAATGCCCATGTCTTCAGTTCGCCCAGCACGGATTTGCGTTTTCTAGGCTCGTTTATGAAGCGGCTTTCCCCGGCTGACCTCGAAT
>CAZFLF010001003.1:0-3282 GCA_964519825.1 uncultured Pirellulaceae bacterium
GAGATGCCGCAAATCTGCTGAAACCGGCGCTCGCTCGCGGTGAACTACGCACCATCGCCGCCACGACATGGGCCGAGTACAAGAAGTACTTTGAAAAGGACGCAGCACTCGCCCGCCGATTCCAGACTGTCAAAGTTGAAGAGCCGGACGAAAAAGTTGCGATCGAGATGATGCGCGGATTGGTATCAACCCTGGAGAAACATCACAAAGTCCGCATTCTTAACGAGGCGGTCGTGGACGCGGTGAAATTGTCGAGTCGCTACATTTCCGGTCGGCAGTTGCCCGACAAATCGGTGAGTCTGTTGGACACCGCGTGTGCTCGGATCGGATTGAGCCAGTCCGCCACGCCGCCTCAACTCGAAGATTGTCAGCGCCGGATCGAGCAGTTGGGCGTGTCGATCGACATCCTGAACCGCGAACAAGAAGCGGGGCTGTCGCACGGCGATCTGATCGCGGAGCTTCAGCAACAGCGCACGGCTGCCGAAGAGGAGCTGAAGAATCTGCAAGGGCGCTGGCAGACCGAACTGGAACTTGTCACACAAATCCGCCGCGTGCATTCTGAACTGACTGGCCAAGTCACAACTCCAGCGCCCACCGGCTCGGCCGCGCCGGCGGGTTCGTCTCCGGCCCAGGCGGGATCGCCTCCGGCGCAGCCGACCACTCCCACAGCAGTTCCCTCGGCCCCGCCGACCGCGCCTCTCTCGGAGGCGGACCGCAAGCGACTGCGATCAGAATTGGAGCTGGCAGAGAAGAAACTGACCGAGGTTCAAGGGGACGAACCGCTCGTGCATCCGTGCGTGAACTCGCAAGCGATTGCCGAAACCGTCGCCGCTTGGACCGGGATTCCCGTTGGACGTATGGTCGCCGACGAAATCAGAACGGTGCTTGACCTGAAGCAACTGATGGAGCAGTCCATCGTGGGCCAATCCCACGCGCTGGAACGCATTGCGCAAAGCATCCGCACGTCTCGAGCGAACTTGCGAGACCCGCGCACGCCAATCGGCGTGTTCCTGCTGGCCGGCACCAGCGGCGTCGGCAAGACCGAAACGGCCATTACGCTGGCACAGTTGCTCTACGGCGGCGAGCAGAACATGACGGTGATCAATATGTCGGAGTTCAAGGAAGAACACAAAGTGTCACTGCTGATGGGTTCGCCGCCGGGATACGTCGGTTACGGCGAAGGGGGCGTGCTGACCGAGGCGGTGCGCCGCAAGCCGTATAGCGTCGTGTTGCTCGATGAAATGGAAAAGGCACATCCGGGCGTGCAGGACATTTTCTATCAGGTGTTCGACAAGGGGACGATGAAGGATGGTGAAGGACGCGACATCGACTTCAAGAATACGGTCATCATGATGACCACAAATGCCGGGACGGACTTTATCAAGAATCTGTGCAGCGATCCCGATACCCGTCCCGACCCCGACGCCTTCATTGAAGCCATTTTCCCGGAGTTGCTCAAAACCTTTAAACCCGCGTTCTTGGGTCGCTTGGCGGTCATCCCGTTCTATCCGCTTGCCGAGGACGTGATGCGAAAGATCATCCACCTGAAACTCGGCAAGGTCGGCAGCCGCGTCCGCGAACACTACAAGGCGGAGTTCGGCTTCACACCGCAACTCGTTGACGCGATCGTCCAACGCTGCACCGAGGTCGACACCGGCGCTCGCAACGTCGATCACATCCTGACGAAGACGCTGCTACCGCAAATGGCGGGCGAATTCCTGTCGCGGATGGCAGAGGGCCAGTCGATTGCCGCCGTCGAAATCACGGTCAACGGCGACGGAGGGTTTCAGTACAACATTCGCTGATGTCTGTTTTTCCTGTCCGTTATTTTCCTGTCTAAGAAAATGACAGGAAGATGAAGGACAGGACGATGGCTAGGGACCGATGATTCCGGCCGACCAGCAGAGGTAGGCAGCTGGTAGGGAAAGAAAGAGAGAATCCAGCACGTCGAGAATGCCCCCCAGGCCGGGAAGCCAACTGCTGGAGTCCTTCCGCCCCATGTCACGCTTGAGCAACGATTCGCCGAGATCGCCGATGACGCCGGTCACGGCCAGGACAAGTCCGTAAACGACCGCGCCCCACAGCGGCGACTTCACCGGTTGTCCGGTCATAAGCGGTGCGAGCAACTGGGTGAAGAACACTGCAGCACCAACCGCGAAGACTAGGCAGCCGATCCCGCCAGCGACGGTTTTGCCTGGGCTAAGCTTCGGCGCGAGTTTGGTGCGTCCCAAGAGCTTGCCAAAAAAATATGCGCCCGTGTCCGACATTTTTACGATCAAGATTACCGAGACGAGCGCCGCCATTCCCCAGCGGTTGTCGTGGAACTGCCGCAACAACGCTGCAAAGGCCATCGGGACTCCGACGTAGACAATCGTGAAGACCGCCAGAGACAGATTCACGATCACGCCTCCCGGCTGTTCATAACGCCGCATTTCACCGACGAATGCCCACGTCAGTGCTCCAGTCACGGCGAGAAGCGGCCAGCCAAGTCTGCCGAGTGGGCAACTCGGTGGGTACGGTGTACCAGATAGCGGCCAAAGCATTGGGACGCATGCGGCCAGAAAAACCACCGCAACTCCACTATAGACGGTCCACGAGAGGGGCTGATGCCCCGGAGTGCGAAGCAGGTCAAGCACTTCGTAAGCGGCCATGAGACTGATGATCAATCCCAACGGAACGAGCCAAATCCCGGGAGCGCCGGCGTTCAAATGGACATCGGCGTAGAGAATTCCAATTAGCGGAACCAGTATCGCCGCTGCGGCCAACAACCGGGATCGAAGCACGCCAGGGCTCCTATCAGCTCAGACCGCCAAAGCGCCGGTCTCGCGCGGCGAAGTCGCGGATTGCCTGGTGCAGGTCGGTGATTTGGAATTCCGGCCAACACAACTGTGTGACCCACAGTTCGGCATAGCTGATTTGCCACAGTAGGAAATTGCTAATCCGCATTTCGCCTGCCGTGCGAACCATCAGATCGGGATCGGGCATGCCCGCTGTATACAAGTGGTTCGACAGGACCAGCTCCGTGATGTCGGCGGGGGCGAGCCGGCCAGCCTGGACCTCGGCGGCGATCCTCCGCACGGCATCGACCATTTCAGAACGGCCGCCGTAATTGATCGCCAGACATAAGCGAGTACCGGTGTTCACCGCACTTAAGTCGATGGTCTTGTCGATCTCGCGAAGCACTTGGTCTGGAATCCCATCGCGGCGGCCGATAATCCGCACGACGATGTTCTGTTCCATGATCGTGCTCCGCTCTTCGATCATGTACTGCTCTAGCAGATG
>CAZFLF010001004.1:0-3278 GCA_964519825.1 uncultured Pirellulaceae bacterium
GCTTCCTATGAGTTGGCTGCCAAGATGCAGTTAGCCGCGCCGGAAGCTTTCGATCTCGGCCGCGAGTCGAGCGCAGTTCACGAACAATACGGAACCGGCGTCCCGGCTCACGAAGGTGGTTTCGCGCGCAATTGCCTGCTGGCCCGGCGACTGTTGGAGCGCGGCGTGCGATTCGTCCAGGTCTGGAGCGGCGCGAACGGCGCTTCCAACAATTGGGACAACCACGGCAACATCCCCACGGAGCTTCCTCCCATCGCCCGACAAGTCGACCGCCCAATTGCCGCGCTGCTCAAGGACCTGAAAGCGCGCGGGATGTTCGAAGACACGCTCGTGATCTGGACCACCGAATTCGGCCGCATGCCGTTTACGCAAGGGAGCACGGGTCGGGACCACAACGGCGGAACGTTCGTGACCTGGCTGGCCGGCGCAGGGATCCAAGGGGGCACTGCGTACGGCGAAAGTGACGACTTGTCCTATTTGGCCGCCCAGAACAAGACGAACTGTTACGACCTACACGCCACGGTCCTGCATCTGCTGGGAATCGAACACGAAAAACTGGCGGTCCGCCACAACGGCATCGACCGGCGTCTGACCGATGTCCACGGACGCGTCGTGCGTGAAATCCTGGCGTAAGTCAACAATCACATGAACCTACTCACCAAAAACCTTGAAGCCCATTGGGCGACGATCCGTCCGCTGCTCACGATCCGCAATGAGCGTGAATACGACCAGGCAGTTAAACATCTCAATGTCTTACTGGACGAGATTGGCACCGACGAGCACCATCCTCTATACGGTTTGCTTGACACGCTTGGCACGCTGGTCTCAGCCTACGAAGAAAAGCACCGCTCCATCCCCGCGAGTAGCAGCGCAAATATGCTTCGCTTTTTCATGGAAGAGCATGATCTGAAGCAATCAGATCTACCGGAAATCGGCTCGCAACGGGTGGTCTCAGAGGTATTGAGCGGAAAGCGTGAACTGAATGTCCGACAGATTCGCGCGCTGGCAAAGCGATTTCACATTTCGCCGGCGGTTTTCATCTAGTCCCGTCAAATCCAAAACGGAGGGATACGGGGCCGGCGGCACTGTTGGGCGGCGGCCGTTACGACGATCACCGTCGGTGCATTCGCGCAGTGCCGGCTCAGGCTTCCGCGCAGCAGTGAGCTGCACGCACTTGCGTCGCGTTCTTTTTCATCCTTAGAATGCCCGCGACACGAGCGGCGGTTCTGGTGTTAACCGCATCCCCCTCCGCTCGGCGGTTCTCGTTCAACAGGTTTCAATCCTGCGTAACCGTACCAACCGGAACCCGTCATCGATTCACGCGGGATAGAAACCTTAACGTTAGGCGGCTTGGTTTTCGGCGGTTTGTCAGAGCAATGAACAAAGAACACATCATTGGTGAAATCCGGCGAACCGCAAAGGCCAACAGCGGCGCGGCGCTGGGTTGGCGGCGCTTTGAGGCGGAGACGGGTATTAGGTACCGCGATTGGTATGGGCAATTTTGGACCCGTTGGAGCGATGCCGTTCGTGAAGCTGGATTCGAACCGAATCGCATGTCCGAGGCCATTGAGGACGATTTCCTTCTTGAAAAGCTGGTACTGCTCACACGGCGTCTGGAACGTGTTCCAATTGAGGGAGACATCTTGATTGCAGCAAGGAACGACCCCACGTTCCCTTCCGAAAAAGTCTTCCGGCGCCTTGGGTTAAAGCGTCAGCGTGTCTGCCGTGTAATTGCCTTTTGCGAAGCGAATCCTGGACATGACGACGTGGCCGTTCTTTGGAAACAAGTCGTAGTTGCGGAGCAACCGCAGGACACCGAAGTGTTCAGTTCCCCGTCTCCCACTGTTGGCTACGTCTATCTACTGAAGCACGGCTCGCGTCGAGAGTACAAAATCGGTCGGACGAACAACCCTTTGCGACGAGCAGGTGAGCTTGGGATTCAGCTTCCGGAGAAACTACAGCCAGTTCATTACATCGAAACGGATGACCCGGCTGGCATCGAGGCCTATTGGCACACGCGGTTTGCTAGTAAACGCAAAGAAGGTGAATGGTTCGAACTCACGGCCGAAGATGTTCGTGCCTTCAAGAGGTGGAAACGGATATTCTGAGTGGGGTAACCGCCGAACAAGGCGGTCAACTCGAGCGGCGGATCGGGCGTATTCTGAAAGCGAAGTCACTTGGCCGCCGCCGGGTTACCTTGGTCGTTAGACCCCACACACATCCATGCTCACGCCCTCGCAGCGCGTAACGTTGCTCAAAGAGATCAGTACACGCCTCTCGAACGAGGAGTGGCCACTCGTTGATGTCACGCTCGCACAGTTCAAGCTACCGACCACTGATAGGTGGAGGGGGAGCATCACTGCCTACATCCTTGAGATGACGAACGCTACGCCAGACGCGGCATTGCTCGAATTGGCACGGCATGTCGGCTTCTCCTTTGAGGAAGACTCAAAGCCTGGCGTTGACCCTCCGTTCTGGCGCAAACGCATGTATCGACTATTCGTGTCACACCTGTCCACGCAGAAGGTATTCGCAGCAGAGTTGCAAGAAGCACTTCTACCCTTTGGAATGACAGCCTTCGTTGCGCACAACGACATCGAACCTACCGTCGAATGGCAGGCTCAGATTGAGACTGCGCTCTCGACCGCTGACTCTCTGATCGCACTCCTACACCCCAACTTCCATGTAAGCAATTGGACAGATCAAGAGATCGGTTTTGCCATGGGGCGTGGCCTCCCCGTATTCGCGGTCCACTTTGGGCACGCGCCATACGGATTCATTGGTCGCTTCCAAGCATTCGCCGGCCAAGGCAAGACTGCTGCCGCATTGGCCCGCGAGCTGTTCGATTCATACAGAAAGAACAAGCAGAGTCAGCGCCGAATGGCCGAAGTTCTCGTAAACTTGTTCGAGGACAGTACTAGCTACGCAGACGCAAAGTTGCGTGTTGGCTACCTTGAAGAGCTGGAGGTTTGGGAACTAGCCTTCATAGCCAGACTTCAAGCCGCAGCGGAGTCGAACTCGCAGATTTCTGGGTCGTGGGGCGTTCCACAGCGAATCGCGACCCTTTCAAAGAAGTGGACAACAAGTGGGGTCTAACCCGTCCATCGAGGCGAGGCCCAACGGCGTTCGGCCGTTTGCCGTGGCACGTGCGGGCGTCCCGGTCGGGCGGCTGTGGCTCAGCTTTGGTTCGGTAGACGGCAAGAGAGACCACGATCCTACTCGATCGTGATGTCACCGGATCGATAGCTGATGTGAAGATCGAGGCCCAGCAACAACCC
>CAZFLF010001005.1:0-3275 GCA_964519825.1 uncultured Pirellulaceae bacterium
ACGCTATTCTTTTCGATTCTTGGTGGCGCAGCAGCTGCGGGTGTGATCGGCCTTTTTTTCTACGGTTTGGCTGCAATACAGGAGAGGGGTTAGACAACGACCGACCACTTCTCCCCGTCCTTCAGGCTGAATTGCCAAGGTCGCCATCGCTTCGCCTTGTCTTCGCCGCGTGACATGGGGACATTGTAGCGGCCGACAGGCACTAAGTGGCGCAGCGTGCGGGTTAGCGTGGCGATGCGGAAAGACGACCGATTCAAGAAGGACGGGGATCGGTGGGCGGCGGTAGGCTAGAATGCGGCCATGTCATTCCGGTACAGAAACATTTCCGCTTCACGATTCTTCGCAGGATTATCGCAAGCGAGATACTCGAACAACACAAGAGACGTGAGCAGCTAGATGCTCTGAAGAATCACGACAAGTAGTCGCTGTCTAACCCCATGTTCGACAGCACCGATTGCGCTAGTTGTTTGATGAGCCGGAAGACGTGGTTGCGTGGCAGTTCGACCAGGAAAGCCAACAATGACGCTAAAGCCGTCGATGGCCGGGGATCAGCAATCGTCCGGGTTCCGCTTCTCAATTAGGCAGTTGCTGCTGATCGTGGTCGTCGTCGCAACGTTTCTCGGCGGAAGAGCAACGCAACAGAACGAGGTGCAACGGTTGAAGGTTGAAGTTGACACTGCCTGGTCTCAAGCCGAATTGCTACGCGAGAATCTAAAGCAGGAGCGGCAGAGTCATCAACTCTCGTTGCTCCTCACGGGGTCGAGCGAAGAAGACTTCCCGACGGCCGTTCTCGACATCCGGACGCTCGATGTTTCTCCCAACGATGATTTGCTGATCACAGGGGGGACGAGTGGTGTCAAGGTCTGGGAATTATCTTCCAGCCGCTTGCTGCGCACACTGGACGGTCCACAAAGAGCAATTCGTAGTGTTTCGGTTACTACTCGGGGAATGATCGCTGCTGGCGGAGACGATGGCGCAGTCTTTGTCTGGAATAAGGAAAACTCCTCACCGATACACAAGTTGGGAATCAGTGGCACTTCTGTCATCTCGCTCGCGTTCTCGCCAGATGGCGGCAAATTAGCAGCGTCGAGTCTAAAGCTTCATGACGGATCTTCAGGCGGCGCGTTCGTTCGACTTTGGAATCCTGTCACTGGCGAGCAACTGATGGATCTTGCTCTCTCTGGCAGCTACTGTCGCCAACTAGCCTTTTCGCCGGACGGCACACTTCTGGGAATGGTAGGCCACGCCCAGGGCAGAATCGCATCTATCTCCGTATGGGATCTCAAATCGAATTGTGCGAAATGGAATGTCAGTGTGCCTCAATGGAACGCCTCGTCCGTTGCTTTTGCGGCCGATGGTACCTGGCTTGCCACCGGCGGTGGCGTCATGCTTAGCGCGGATAAGGGCGTGCGTTTTGTAGGTGAAGTCAAGATTTGGGATTCCTCTTCCGGACAGCTGCTGCAAACACTAAAAGCAAATGGCAGTGGGCGAGTAGAGGCGATTGCATTTTCGCCAGATGGCGCTGTTGTGATTGCAGGAGCCAGCGGTCCCTATATTGGAGTTCGAGTACACAAGCAGAGTAGTGCACTGCATGCTTGGGAAGTATCAAGCGGCAAATTGCTTTGGCACCAAGTTGAAGGATCGGGCAGTGTCGTCGCTCTTGATTTCTCACGCGATGGTGGAACTCTTGTGGTCTGCGACCGCGAGGCGCTCAGGCTTGTTGATCCACGATACGGCGGTGCTGTTGCTGTAGTGATTAACGCACACCAACTGTCCGAGGAGATTAAAAAAGCAAGCCCGACTTCAGTACTACCTTCCTCACACCTCAAGTAATGCTGAGAGCGTCTTGGCAAACAATTAATGCAAGTGGTGCGTTAGCCTTGGCGACGACAAATGAAGCACTGCTGAGATCACTTTCGTTGTAGTTTGTTCGGGAAGTCGCGAATTTCTTCGTCGCCTCCCACGCCCCGAGGTACGCGCAGACCAGCGTCACGAAGATGGCCAGGGTGCGGACGGAAAAACGGGGCCGAATTTTCACTATGCCCGACTCCGATTGGAAAACTCGTGGGATATCATCCATCCAATCGCACAAAAGCCTGCGAAGGTGAGCAACAACAACTCTCTCAAAGCGAACTTTCCCTCAAAGAAAATCGCAAAGGCAAAGAAACATGCAAAGAATGCTGTTCGCCAAAAGAGTCGCCACCGCAGCCAATTATCGATGTCATCTTCGTGGTCACTGAGCGGCGATTGGTACGGATTCGTCTTTTCTTCATCGCGTGCCATGCCAGCCATCTTAACGCCACTGCCAGTTGAGCGGATGTAAGGTCTTGCCGGCCAAGCATCATTTCCACGTCGACTCGAACGGCAACTTGAACTTGAGGCCGAACAGCCAAAGGTAGTAGTGACGTGTTGGAGCGGAATACCCAAGCATTTCGTCACGCCCAATAACGAGAGGCATTGGAGAACTTTCGTTTGTGCTACCAAGCCGTACCTTGCGAGGTGTCCCGTCCCTAGCTTTCAGGACGACATACGTTGGCCCCAGCGGCATGCCCCACCTCTTTGTCGCCTCCCAGGCGCCGAAATAGCAGCAAACCAGCGTCACGAAAATGGCGAGAGTCCGGACGGAGAAGCGGGGGTACAATCTAACCTTTGCCATTATTTGTTTTCTCCCACTCGCGCAGAGCCGGTAGTGTCTTAAAGTTGTGTTGGTAGCGCAGTGGTCAACTGAATGGGTCGTCGGATTTTTGTGGTGGAGTGACTGGCGTCGGGGCGCGTGGTGGAGTGACTAGTGTCGGGGCGCCAAACGGGTCATCCAGTTGCGGTGGACCAGGGGTCCACGTTGATTCCCAAGGTAGCTTGAACTTCGGTCCGAATAGCCAGATGTAATAGCGTCGCAGATATCTCGTGCCAAACGGGCCTTCTTGCAGATTGGATACCGACTCGTCTTGCACGATAACAAGTGGAAATGGCGACGTCGTTTCAAAAACAGCGATTGCTTCTTGGCCGGATTGAAACAATTGATACTTAACTTGCGCGGCGGCGTGCTTCTTTGTCGGCATCCATGCTGCAAAATAAATGCAGATCGCTGTTGTGGACAACAGCAAAGTGCGGACGGAAAAACGTCGCCACCGATTCGTCTTGTCGTCGCCGCGTGACATGGCGGCATTGTAGCGGCCGACAGGCACTGAGTGGCGCAGCGTGCAGGTTGGCGTGGCTATGCGGAAAGACGACCGGGTCAAAAAGAACGGGGATAAATGGACGATTCAATTGTTGTA
>CAZFLF010001006.1:0-3274 GCA_964519825.1 uncultured Pirellulaceae bacterium
GATATTGAAGTTGCCCGGGAGCGGATCGCTAAATCTCCCCAATCCGCGGAAGCGTGGGGGAAGTTGGGGATGATCCTGGTTGCTCGTCAGCTGGAGCCGCAAGCGCACGCCTGTTTCAAGCGCGCACGCGAACTCGCTCCCAGCGAGTTCCTTTGGCCTTATCTGCTCGGAGTAAGCCTCGCGGTAAGCGACCCGCCGCAGGCGGTCGACAACCTGCGCGTCGCAGTTGCGCTGCGCGGGGATGTCGCAGTCGCGCATGTCAGATTGGGAGAACTGCTCTTGGAGTTAAACCAACTCGACAGCGCTCGAATTCATCTGGAGGTTGCTTTACAGCAGGAACCGGATGATCTTCATGCCTTGATTGCACGAGCGAGGCTCGCGTTGGCGCAGGACGATGTTGCTTCCGCACAGCGATTGGCGGACAAGGCAGAAAGGCTGGCGCCGCGCGTCCGCGCGATTCACGAGGTGCAGGCCCAACTTTACCAGCGGAGAGGTGATCGTCAGGCAGCCCTGCGGGCGTTAGAGCTGGCTGGCAAACTTCCCGATGTGCCGCTCCCGTATGACGATCCCTACGCCAGCCAGGTTTTGGCTCTGCGCCGCGACAATCAGCAGGGTCTAACAAAGGTGCGAGAATTACTTGCCAGCCAGCGATTCAATGAGGCCATTGACCTGCTGCGCAACGCCCGGAGGGAATATCCTACCGATCCTAGCCTGCCTTGCGAATTGGCTCGGGCGCACGCCCATGTCAATCAATTCGAGATGGCCCATGCCGTCCTGGAACAGGCCGCCGAGCAGCATCCCCATTCCGCTCAGGTGCGCTTACAGCGAGGAGTCTTGTACTATCTTCAAGCGGAGTACCAACACGCTGCCCGTTGCTTTCGCGAAGCAACAGATCGCAAACCGGACCACATCGTGGCGAACTTCTACTTGGGAAAGAGCTTCGACAAGCTGGGACGCACTGATGACGCGGTGTCCGCTTTTCGCATTACTGTGCGATTGCAGCCCACGCATGCCGAGGCGCAGTCCGACCTCGGACGCCTTCTTTTGCAACAGGGACATCCCGCCGCGGCGATCGACCATTTGGCGATTGCCCTGCAATTGACTCCAGACAATGAGAAGATTCAAGAAATCCACGCTCGGGCCATAGCAGCTTCCATCTCGGCTGCCGCCAAGTCCCAATCTGCGGACCCGGCTGAAATAGAGCGGCCGAATCCGGAGTGAGCCGCTACATCGTCGCAATGACTCGGGCAATCAGAATGAGCGCACTAGCCGCTCGGGAACTCCATTGCCGATCCAAGTCAATTCGAAGAACCGATTTCATGGCGCGGTGGCTGAACGACCGGCTCGGCACGCCCCTGGATAAACAGCAATTCACAATCGACAGGAAGGTCCCGAAAGATCTGCTCGGAGTCATCCGGCCAGCGGACGGTAACCCGGTTGATCGAGTCACAGTCACCGAGTCCGACAAGGATCTGTTGTTGGCTGGAGCTTTCGAATCCGCCTCCTGCCGTGAGCTGGAGCGTCCATTGCCTTCCTCCGGCCTTGATTTGGACGGAAGATCCAATCGCATCGCGGCACGAATGCACACCGCGAAGTTGGATGGCAGCAAACCGACCGAGACGCCGGGATCCGTTTTGCAACAAAGCGACCGGTGTCTCCATGTGCGTGATACACAGATCCTCTAAACCGTCTCGGTTCCAGTCCAAACGCGCCATTGCGCGCCCGAAGTAATCGGAGGCAAAGTACGGTCCTAATTGCTGACTCTTCAGTTCGCGGAATTGGGCGCTCCCCTGATTCTCGAAGAACTGGGGTGGCATTGCGTCTTTCACCAATTCGGCGGTGGTCTCGTCGAGATAACCGTTGGTTACTGCCAGGTCCCAGTCGCCGTCCAAATCTGCGTCAAAAAATTGAGTTCCCCATCCCATCGTAAGGAACCCAGGCTCGGCGAGTTTGGAATCCTGGATCCGGTCGCAAAACAATAACTCCTGCTCCGACGTCTGCACGTACAAGTTGTTTCGCTCCCTGTGGAAATTAGTCACGAACAAATCGAGCCGGCCATCTTCATTTACGTCCTGCGCGGCGATTCCCATATGGCTTTGTGTGCGGCCAAGGTCGTCGAAAGCGACGCCAGCCAGCCTGCCTTGTTCTTCCAGTCGCACTTCCGCCGACCCGGGCTCAGTTTTGTTGACATACAAGAAGTTGGCTGTCGTATCGTTGGCGATAAACAGGTCAGGCCCCCCGACCCCGTCCAGATTAGCGGCGACGACATCCATCCCCTTACCGATTCCCTCTGGGTCTAGTATCCCGCTCTCATGCGTCACGTCACGAAAGCGTCCGTCTCCGAGGTTCAAATACAGTCGGTCCTGTTGCCCGAGAAACTTCAGCGGTGAGCATTGAATCAGCCTTCCCTCGTGTTCGCACTGCCGAGTCATTGCGTCTCCGTCGAGGTAGTTCACGACGTAAAGTTCGGGCAGACCGTCCCGATTCAAATCCACAAACACGGCACTGAGAGAATAATCGTTCCCCGCGGTCCCACTCGGCTCCGTCCAGTCGGTAAACGTGCCGTCACCGTTATTGAGATACATACGATTGGGACCCAAATTGTTGATGTAAAGATCGGGGAACCCATCCCCATTCACGTCACCCACCGCTACACCATTGCCGAAGTCAGGATCTCGAACTCCAGCAAGTTCCGAGATATCTTCAAAGCGCTGACCCTGGTGATTCCGAAACAGCCGATCTCGGTGAACCGGACCCGAGTCCTTCGCGTCGGTCGGCGGCCAATAACAGGACTGCGTGAGGTACAGGTCCTGCCAACCATCCTGGTCAAAGTCCAAAACGCCCACCCCTCCGCCGGCAAAGTCAAACGTATAGACCCGCTTCGCCAACCGCCGTTTATCGACAAAGTACGTGAATTCAAGTCCGGTTTGTTGGGCGACGTCGTCAAAGGAGATCGACGACTGGGGAGTCTCGCCCGCGGCCAGTTTCGAAGGTGGCAACAGGTTCGGTAGCGGAAACTTGGAGTAGTCTGCGGAGTTCGCTGGGTTCGCGGAGGCCAGTGTTAGCGGGATCTGAGGCCCGAGCTGCTCATCCAACCGGGCGATTGTCGCTTTCGCAAATGGCGATCCTGAATCCTTCGACAAAAGTAACTCGCTCCATCCCCGCGCCTCCCACAGACGGCCGAGTCGTTCGAGAATCTCGATCATTCTCCGCCACCGCTCCGTTAACTCGACTTCCTGCAAATCGCCCCACATCAGCAGCGCGTCGAACGCCT